>CAZKHZ010000029.1:0-23842 GCA_964552715.1 uncultured Chitinophagaceae bacterium
ATCAAAGATTCTCTTTAATCTCTTCTAAATACTGATCAATATCACCTGCGCCAACGGTAAGTAGCACTGCCGTATCCGACTTACTCTTTAGGAAAGAAACAAGTGCTGCCTTGGCGATTAAATGCTTGTGCGGGCAAGTAAGTTTATCAAATATTAAACTCGAAGAAACGCCCTCCATAGGCAGCTCCCGCGCGGGATAAATTTCCAGCAGCACCACTTCATCCGCAATGCTCAAACTCTTTGCAAAACCCTCTGCCAAATCCCTTGTTCGCGAATAAAGATGCGGTTGAAACACAGCCGTTATTTTCTTATCGGGATAAAGCTCCTTCACACTCGACAGCAACATCCTAATCTCTTCTGGATGATGCGCATAATCATCAATAAAAATGTGCTTTTCATTTTCAAGCAACTTTTCAAACCTGCGCTTGATTCCTTTAAAAGTGCCAATACCTGCTCTAATTTCATCAGCACTCAAACCCAACTCCAAACACACCACAAACGCTGCAATTGCATTCTCCATGTTGTGCAAGCCGCCAAGGTTCAGGCGAAATGATTTATACTCTTTGCCAAAGTAACTAATGTGGAAAAGATAACCCCCTTCTACCACCCAATACTTACTGCAAAAAACATCCGCACTTGCATCATTAAAAGCATAAAAAGCTTTATCTAACTGAGGCAATTTATCGTTAATGCTTTGATTGTTTTTTATGGCAAGAAAACCCGCTTCATCAATCTTTTCTGTAAACTGAATAAAGGCTTCATCTATTGCTTCCTTGCTACCGTAAATATCCAAATGGTCGGTATCCACAGCCGTTACCACCCCAACATTCGGATGCAAACGATGAAAAGAACGATCAAATTCATCTGCTTCAATAATCACCACTTTCTCTTTCACTGCAGGCGCAAATTGCTCCCCCGTTTGATTCAAATAGTTAGAATCATAATTACTGCAAATGCCCCCAAGAAAGGCTTCAACGCTGTAACCTGCATGGTAAATAATATGCGCAATCATTGAGCTAACAGTTGTCTTTCCATGCGAGCCTGCCACAGCAACTGTATAGTGTTCTGCTGAAATCAAACCCAATACTTCGCTGCGTTTCAGCAGACGATAATTACCGTCTTTATAAAAATTAAATCCCTTATGATCTTGGGGTATGGCAGGCGTGTAAACAACCAAGTCAACATCCTTTGGCACAAGCGCAACATTATCATCAAACGTGATGGCAATGCCTTCCTTTATAAGTTTGTGAGTAAGTGCTGTTGGTGTTTTATCATAGCCACTTACTTGCACACCCCTTACATTAAAATAACGCGCCAAGGCACTCATACCAATGCCGCCAATGCCTAAAAAGTAAACTGATTTTATCTTTAAGAGTTGATTCATGTAATGTTACTTTTTAATCACGCTAAATATTTGTTCAACAATCCTTTCGGCAGCGTTGGTGATGCTCATTTGTTGTATGTGTTGTGAAAGTGATTGACATGCCGCTTCATTATTCATCAAATCAATTGCAGCAGGTATCAAGTTGAATTTTGCCTCGCTGTCTTTAATCAAAATTGCGGCAGATTGATTAGTCAAAGCAACAGCATTATGCGTTTGATGGTCTTCGGTAACATTAGGCGAAGGAACTAGAATCACCGGCTTGCCGACAATTTGCAACTCTGCAATAGAAAGTGCCCCCGCGCGCGATAAAATCACATCTGCCACTTTATACGCTGCATCCATTCTATCTATAAACTCCAACACTTTGATGTCATGATATACTTCTACAATTGGCTTACAATCGTTGTAATAAAACTTTCCTGTTTGCCACAGTAGTTGCACACCACTTTCTGCAATTCTTTCTAAAGTTGCTTCCACACTTTGATTTAAAGTGCGCGCACCCAAACTACCGCCAATAATCAGAATTATCTTCTTATCGCTGCTCAAACCAAAATGCTTCAGCGCATCTACCTTGCTGATTTTAGACTCGATAATGTTGGCACGCACAGGATTTCCCGTCAGCACAATTTTATCTTTCGGGAACACCTTATCCATTCCCTCATAAGCCACACAGATTTTTTTCGCACGTTTAGCCAATAGCTTATTAGTAATTCCTGCAAAAGAATTCTGCTCTTGAATAACTGTTGGCACGCCCAACAAACTTGCAGCAAACAAAAGCGGACCACTTGCATAACCGCCAACACCCACCGCCACATCTGGTTTAAAATCTTTAATGATATTAATGGCAGAAAGCAATGAACCTACAATCTTAAAAGGCAAGCCTATATTCTTTACGATAGAACCTCTTTGAAAACCAGCAATGCTCAATCCTTTGATGGCATAACCTGCTTGGGGCACTTTCTCCATTTCCATCTTTCCAACGGCACCTACAAACAATATCTGCGCATCGGGTGCTTGCCGTTTAATCTCATTGGCAATAGCAATAGCGGGAAAAATATGCCCGCCAGTTCCACCTCCCGAAATGATGACTTTAAGTTGTTTCATACCAATATTTAAAACTCCATGTTCTTATTATTTAGTAGAAAACTTAGCAAAAATGAATTAAGAAGTTGATGAGCCATTTTTTAAAAAATCAAGTGTATATGTTCTTACAACATCTTCTAAATTACTTTTTACTTTTTTCCAACTTTTAGAGGAGGGAAGTAAAACAGGGTTTTCTTCATTGTCTGCCACCTCAAAATGAGTTAGCGCATGTACAAGAAAACCAGTGTCTATGTCAGGAAATTTGCGTTTAAAAATTTGCAACATTTCTGGTAAAGAATAATCGGTAAGCAAGGTATCAATGTCATAAAAATCTTTTTTTGCAAAGCGATTGCTTACAGCCTGCAACTTCATCGGCAAAATATCTTCTAAATGAATAAAGCGGCAATCATCAATTATTTCAAACGGTTGAAGCCACCTGAATGGATAAAGGATAAAATCAACCTTCACATCTTCAACCATAAACATCATTGTTTGATTTTGCTCAAACAGCAATTCTTTTTTAGCATTAAAAGAAGATATACATTTATATACATCAGCATTAATAAACGGCTGGTTGGTAAAAAAATCAAGATCAACCGATATACGATGTCCTTTTTTCAATGCTATATTAGTACCCCCACCCAATGCAAACGCCTTCAACAAAGGTTCTTTGCAAATCGCTTTTAATAAAGCCAAGGTAGCGGGTGCAACTGTTTGGCTGTGTAACATTTAAAATCCTGTTTTTCTAATTGAAAAATTGTACATAAAAAGCTGATAACAGGTTCTCTTAAATAAGCGGCATGTAAAATTTCTTTTTTTGTACGTTCTATTCCGTAAAACTGCAACAACGCCATTTGATCGCTCCATGAACCGTAGTTGAATACTTTTTGCATAATGAAAAGAGCAGACTTTTCGGGATTCAGCTTACTAAATTCTATGTCCCAAAATGCCTTGTTGGATACGCGTAACTCGTTCATATAGTAAAGTTAGGTTTAAATAAACAATGTGCAAACTCAAACTCTACCATTACGGTGTAAGTCTTCCATAAAAACGTGGAAATGGAATGGATTCCCGAACGTGTTGTAAACCACAAGTCCAGGTTACCAAACGCTCTAAGCCAAGCCCGAAACCACTATGCGGCACATTACCATACTTACGCAAATCCAAATACCATTCAAAAGCTTCCATTGGCAAATCGTGCTCTACAATTTTCTGTTTCAGCCTTTCAATATCTGTTTCGCGCTCGCCACCGCCCACTACTTCGCCATAACCTTCGGGTGCCAACAAGTCCACACCTTTTGCGTAGCCCTTGTCAGTTTCATCTTCTTTCATGTAAAAGGCTTTAACCGCCTGTGGCCAGTTATACACCATTATCGGCTGACCAAACATGCGCGTCAAAACAGTTTCATCGCTGCCACCAAAGTCATTGCCGCGCTCAAAGTTTCTTGCGCTATTCAACCACACCGGTATGTTCTGCGTTTTTTCTATCAAATCTGCAATCTCATTCTTTAGTGTGTCTATCTTGTTGCGGTTGAAATTGGTTTCGCCTTTGTTCAAAGCACCACTTGCTATCTTAGCTTCGCGATCTTCAATGTCTTTTTCTTTTGCCGCAATTTCTTCTTTCAGCGCAGCTAAATCTTCTTCCAAAACCTGAATGGTTGTTTTGCCATTCACTGTTTTTTCTCCCTTGATAATATCCACCGCTTCCTCATACTTCATGCGGATAAATGGCTCCAACACTTTTTCTAAATAAGTAGTGTCGCGCTCTAAGGTTTGCAATTCTATTTTGCATTTATCTAAAACCTTACCCACCACATAGCGAATGAATTCTTCAATCAAATCCATATCCATTTTCAAATCATAGAAAGCCATTTCGGGTTCTATCATCCAAAACTCGGTAAGGTGTCTGCGTGTTTTGCTTTTCTCTGCGCGAAACGTGGGTCCAAAAGTGTAAATCAAACCCTGCGCCATTGCCATAGATTCACCGTAAAGCTGTCCGCTTTGCGAAAGATATGCAGGCTCGCCAAAGTAATCTGTTTCAAAAAGGTTGGTGGTGCCTTCGCAAGCATTTCCAGTAAAAATGGGGGCATCCATTTGCACAAAACCCTTACCTTGAAAAAACTCATGGATTGCGAAGATGATGGTGTTGCGCACGCGCATTATTGCCCACTGGCGTTTTGAGCGCAACCATAAATGACGATGATTCAACAAGAAATCTGGACCGTGTTCTTTTTTACCAATAGGATACTCCTCTGCAACGGCAATTACAGTCAACGCAGTAGCCTGAATTTCAAAACCACCGAATTGTCTTTCATCTTTCACCACTTTTCCGGTGATGGTAAATGAACTTTCCAACGAAAGTCTTTTAGCTTCTTCAAAGGTTTGTTCGCCTACTATATTGATATCCACAACACATTGAACAAAGCCTGTACCATCGCGCAGGGTAAGGAATACCAAGCCTTTGCTGTCTCGCCTGTTAGCGTTCCAGCCTTTTAAAACAACTTCACTGTTTTCAAACTTACCTAACTGATTGATATATGTTTCTTGCATAAGGGCGCGAAGATAAGCGGGGAATGGAATTGTTAAGAATAGCTTTACGATTATTAAATATTTATTACTGTGATGATGGATTTAATGTCAAGTGGGAATATTGGAATGGTGGAATAATGGGTAAAATACAAGTTACATCTTTCCACTATTCCATGATTCCGATTTCATTTCAGTTCTTCATTAAAAACTTCCTGAAAATACTTTTTAAAAACGTTCACCACATCAATCATGTTATAAGCACTACCCGAAAGCTCCTTCATGCTAGTAACTTGTTTATCGCTGATGCCACAAGGCACTATATGGTCAAAAAAAGAAAGGTCGGTGTTTATGTTTAAAGCCAAACCGTGCATAGTGATGTGCCTGCTGAGCTTAATACCCACAGCACCAATTTTTGCACCATTCACCCACACGCCTGGTGCGCCTTCCATCCTGTTCGCAAACACACCAAAGTCGGCAAGGGTTTTAATGATAATGTCTTCTAATTTCTCAACGTAAAGCGCAACACCTATGCCGAGCTTATCTAAGTCCACAATAGGATATGCCACCAATTGCCCAGGTCCGTGAAATGTAATATCGCCACCACGATTGATGCGCACAAAATCTGCACCCACCTCTTCGGGGTCAATTAATAAATTTTCAATACTGCCACTTTTGCCCAAAGTATAAACCGGATGGTGCTGACAAAGTATCAACGTTTGCTGTACTTCTAAGCCTTCATTTTTAGCCTCAATAGCTTTTTCAAAAAGAGATTCCTGATAACGCAGCACCGAGCTATATGGCGAAACAAGAAAATACTTTAGTGCAATCATTGGTGGTGAAAGTAGGTTGTTGACGAAAAAGGGAAAAGGGAAAATGTGAACGTATAGTTGTGAATTGTAGAAATAAAGTCAGCGCGCAGATATCAGAAATCAGAAAATATAAACAGCTCTGATCTAAATCTGAAAATACTAATTCTGTAAATCCGTAAATAGATTAATACACCAACACTTCGTGAATGATATTCTCATTCATTTCTTTATTCAAAAGCTCTTTTATTTTGCTACGGCTGTAATACAACTCCTGCTTTAAAGCTGCCGAATCTACATTGATGTACAACTTGTTTCCTTTTAGATTGAGCGACTTGGTGTGGTTTGAAATTGCCTTTCCCATCAACTCGTTCCACAACTGACGAATTTTCAATTCATCCATACGTGGCTTCAACTTCAAATCTTTGATAAGTGTTGACAGCGCATCATTTAAGCTGATTTGATTTTCGGAAGGCGGTCTGTAATACATTGCTGACGAATGTAGTTTTTATCTTCTTCTCATAAAGAGAGAAACGTAATATAGCAAGGTTGCCAAAGACGAAATAGCTGCAACAACATAGGTCATAGCCGCCCATTTTAAAGCATCATAAGCCATATCATGTTCTTGGGCGGTTGTCATACCCGAAGATTCCAACCATACTAATGCACGTTTTGAAGCATCAAACTCCACCGGCAAAGTGATGAATGAAAACAAGGTAGTCATGGCAAATAACACGATACCTGCCAACAACAAATACGGGAACACCGTGATGGTCAAAACACCTGCCAATAAAATCCACTGCATATATCTTGATGAAAAGCTGACTGCCGGCACCAACATGCTGCGCATACCCAACCAAGCATAAGCACGGGCGTGTTGCACGGCATGTCCACATTCGTGTGCAGCCACCGCTGCCGCAGCCACGCTTCTACCATGAAATACATCGGTAGAAAGATTCACAGTTTTATCTGAGGGATTGTAGTGGTCGGTCAATCTGCCATCTACGCAGGTAATCTTGACATCCCCAACGCCACTTTCACGCAACATTTTTGCTGCAATTTCTGCACCAGTCAGGTTTCCTCTAAAAGAAATCTGCGAGTATTCTTCGAACTTACTTTTTAAACGCCACTGAATCAGGGCACTTGCCCCCATGGCTACCAATATTATTATCCAAATCATAATTCAATTTTGCTTTTTGTTAATCAAATATTGTGCTACTTTCTGTAACTGACAAATTGTTACACGAATACTAATCAACAATATTGTTTTTGGCAGAAACTATTGAACTTTTTTGTACAAAATGGCAAATTTGTACTTTTCTAGTGTTTTGATTTCGTAGCTCATCGAACCTGTGCTGCTCACTTTTTTAAATGTACCATCTGGCAAAAGCGAGAATGTAATATTAGATAACTCAATGGCAGCATTGTCAACCGTTTTGATAGTTATTTTGGTTTGTGTTGTTTTATATCCCGGAGGAATTTCCGACAAAACCGAAATTTGCTCTGAGCCGATGCGCTGCACATCTCCAATATAGTTGGAGTTGCTGATTACACGGGTCTCCAAAGGAAAATCCTGTTGTGTTGACACAAAATAGACTTGAAACGGGGTTTCAATCTGTTTGCTGCATGAGGTAAACAGCAAGGTAGAGGCGGCAATAGCCACCAGTAGTGATTTAGTAGTTTTCATGGGTGATGTTTTGTACGCGCTTTTCATATATAGGTTACACAAACCCTTGTTAAAATCTAAAGTTTAGTTGTGCAAACGATTTTCACATTAGTTAGGATGCATTGTTGCATTCACAGCTTTTTATTGTAAAGTATATACCGTTAATTTTCATTGTATAAAAGGCTTTAGCTAAATAACCGAATAAGTTTTTACTAGTAAATGATGCTCCAGATAAATCTGCAAAGAGATTTCTAAAAATAAAAGAATGATAGGAGATTTTTTTACGAATTTTCGCAAAAGTAAGCATCCACAACCTGCCTGCATAGAACAAAACTGCCTCCTTTTGAGTCCTACATATCAAAACAATACGAATTTTCGCTAAACTCTGATTTTAACCATCCAAAAAACCATATAAAAACACTAAAAAATTTACTTCGTCACCATGTAAAAGCACTGTTAAGCCAAGTACATATACTTGAACGCTCAACTTCCACACTTCTAAGCTCCATATTGATTTTTCTAATACTTCATTTCCTCACTCCAACACTGAAGGAGTGTTTTGCGTTCATGTTTTGCCTGATTGTGTTCAAGCATTATTTAGTTGGCAGTAGGTGTATTCTTTATGTAAGGCAAGGTATCCTATTACAACTCCTCAAATTCAAAAGTTGGAAAGCCTCTTTCGTAGTTTTCACTGTAAAAATCGAGAAAGCGTAGCTTGTAGAAACGTTGGTCTTTAGTGCGCACAAAGTATATTTTATAGGGAAGAGTTTTGTATTCGGTAAAATCATACAACTTCCAATCGTAGCCGATTACATCGCGGGTGGAGGTGAATTTGTCTGTCTTTAAATCTGTAAGCAAAGTGTTTTCAAAACTTGCTGTGGAGTCAACATAACATTCCACAGTTTGCGGATTGGAAAGCGCACCCACAACAATATATGGAAGGTAATATGGTTCGTAGAAAATATAACTGTAGCGCGTGAAAACCAAATCCCAAGTGTCTTTTGCAGGCTCGGCATCTATTAATTTTCCACCACCTTCAAAACTTAGATAGCGATAGCTGTGTAGGTTGTCTTTAGCAATGATGGCAGTGTGTTCATCACTTCCATCAGGAAAAGCAAAACGAATTTTATAGGTATTAAAGGAGTAATCGGTCACCTGAATTTTTCTGTAACCCAATGGATTGCCGAGAATATCTCTGCCGAGTTTTATCAGGTAAACTTCGTTGCGCGAAGCAATGCTGCCATTTTCGTTCCACCACTTTCCAATTGCATTTGAATCTGATTGATAGGTTGGTTTATCTAACAACCAACCGTCATTAGTAAGCGTGTCGTTAAACTTCACCTTTTCAAAATCGGTAGTTTTCATACGCTTAACCATCATCAGCTTGCTTCCGTTCAGCCAAATGTTTAAGCCGTTTGCATCATTGTCAAACATCAGGTCGTAAGCAGAAGGATTGGTTCTTTGCACCACCTGCCCTGTTTGCAAACTGAAGTAAAACATATCCTCATAACTTGAAGTCATGGGTATCACCACGCGCTTGTCGGTGTTGCCGTTTTTCTTTGGCGAAAGGGGTTTTTCTTTAAAACATGATGTTGTGAATAGAAGGAATATAATAGAGGTGAGATAAGAGATGCGGGAAATGGGATATGAGATGTGAGATGTGAGATAGGAGATGTGAGAAAACCAAATAGTTTTAGAGAGCAAGAGATTGCTTCGTTCCTCCCCGCCAATGCGGGACGAGGCGCAATGCCGTTGTCCTTCCGCCAAAACGTCCGCGTCATTGAGCCTCGTCCTGCTAATACTAAATCTCATAATTCCACTTTTCACCTTTTTCATTTTACGCTATTCCAAATTCCACCATTCCAAAATTCCATCGTTCTAACATTCCACCATTCCAAATTCCATCGTTCCATCGTTCCATAATTCTATCATTCCAAATTCCATCATTCCACTATTCCTGCATTCCATCGTTCTTTCATTCTATCATCCCATCGTTCCTTCGTTCCTTCGTTCCATCATTCCAAAATTCCATCATTCCACCATTCCATCATTCCTATCCTCACTTTGCAAATTGCAACACCAATGCTACAAAAAATGTTCTTCCTCTGTTCACCATCATGCTGTTACCGCTGCCTACAGAATGCGTAGCTCCCGAGGCATCCTGCGCACCAATATTAGTGACACCCGCTAGGTTTTTTCCACCAACAGTCAACTGAATTCTGTCTTTCCAAAAGTTCTTTGAAGCAGTAACATCAAGCGTGTGAAAAGGGTCTCTGAAACCTGTGCTGATGCTGCTGTTCATGGAGAACAATGCTTTTCTTCCAGTAAACTTGTAAAAGGCATTTATTGAAATTTCTGCTTTTGGAATGGTGTAACCGATGCGCGCATTAGCATCGGGGCTAAGATTTTTTACTGCGTTTTCTTTGATGCTGGCATCGTAAGTTTCAAACTGTGTGAGCAATGCTCCGGCAGAGGCAGACAAACGTTTCCACGAATAGGTAACTGTAAAATCTCCACCATAAGTTACCACCCGCTTGAAGTTGTCATACTGATAAGCAATAACTCCAGGAGCAGTTTCGGGCGAGGGCTGCACTAACTTTAAATCAATTTTATTGTTGATGTAATTGAAAAAACCTGATGGTTGAAACTCAATTTTGTGTTCGCCTTTGCGAATGGTGGCAGCAAGAGAAAGCTGCACATTGTGACCGTTTTCGGGCAAAATATTTGGGTTGCCCGTAATGTCGTGATTGCTGTCTTTAAAGTCTAGATACAACTCTTTTAATGAAGGCGAACGGAAGCCCAAACCGTAAGAAGTGCGCAACGTGAATATGTCCTTATAAGAATATTTTAAATTGAAGGAAGGAACAATGGGCGAACGAAACCGGCTATTGTAAGCAAATCGAATTGCTGGCTGCACGACTAAGCCTTCAACAATTGTCCAGCGCATACTGCCAAACGCAGCGGCATCGGTAATCTGCTGTGTTCCATTTTCAATACGCATTTGGGTAGTGGTTTCGTGGTTTACATCCAAGCCAAATTGAAACCCAACTTTCATACTTTTGGTGTACATGGAATAAATAGGGCGAATCATGAAGTGGTGATACTTTGAAGTGTCCTGCGTTTCGGTAGGAATGATGGTCTCTGCGCCCGTAGTCAAATCTTTTTTGACAGTATTCCAGAATCGAATGAAACCTGAATAGCCAGCAACTAAATCTAGCGTGCTGTTATTTTTGAAACGATATAAAAAGTTTACTGACGCTCGAGGGCGGAAGGTGTGGAACTTTTCGTCTTTTGCGGAAACTCTATCGGCAACATACTTTGGCTCTCCACGGCTCAGCATCATTTCGCGAAATAGGGAGCCGCTCAATGAAATACGAAAACTGTTTCTTGAATAAGTGTATTTCACATCTGCCATGTACTGCTCTTTCGGTCGCCACTCACTGTAGCGTTCGTAGATGTTGTTTGCAGAATAACCATCGAAGAAATATCTACCTGCATTAACATTCAACTGATGATTGCGATAGCGAAAAGTACCACCTAAATCAACATTGTATTGCCCTACAGTTTCGTAATAGCCTTTTGCAAAAAACCGTACTTTCTCTTTTTGCAAACCGCCTGTAATCAAATTGATAACACCGCCCATTGCATCTGTTCCATACATCACACTCAAAGGACCTTCCACTACTTCAACTCGCTCAATGTTATTGATGTTTATCTGACTCAAATCCACTTTCCCCTCTAGCCTTCCAACTACCGGAACACCATCTATCATAATTTTCACGCCCTCGCCCGAAATGCCATTGATGCTTAGCCCGCTGCCAAAAACAGGGTCGGCACTTTGGTTGATATTCAGTTCATTTGAAAGCGCATCTTGTAAATTCACGGCACCTTTTTGGCGCATAATTTCAGGTGTAATTACTTTTACTTCATAAAGCGAATTGGCTGCGCTTGTAGTTGAATATTGCCCTGTAACCACTACGTCATTCAACTTGCCCGACTCTAATTTTAGAAAGTAGTTTTTAGATGAATAGTCGGTTAATGTGTCAATGACGGTAGCATAACCTAAGTAAGAAATTTTTATGGCAGAAGGTAAAGATACCTGTGCTGTATATGTTCCTTCTTTACTTGTAACTGATGAAAATGTAGGTTTGGAATTTGCAACAGGAGGGTAAAACGAAATCGCAGCAAATTGCATCGGCAAACCTGTTTCTGCATCCGTAACTTTAATCTCTATATTTTGCGCTAATAAAAATTGAATGTTTATCAAAACATACAATAGCATTCCCCACCTAATCCAAATATCCGTTTTCATTTTGCCGCGCAAATGTACTTGCATAAGGTCAGAATTGCTGCATCTGAATTGTCACAGTTTTGTCATAATATTTGATTTTAGTCATAAAAAGCGATTTTTAACGGGGCGTAAAAAGCACCCAATACAAGTTTATGTACATAAAAGATGAAAAATACAATCCACGTTTAGATAGACTTTTAGTGTTGGTGGATATTTTGATGGTAATGCTTGTGCTGGTAAATCTTACCATGCTGGCATTGCAGGTAAACTTTGAGAATGCAAGAATGAGTTCTTTGATTCAACAGTATATACCGCAATTTTATGAGTTGTATCAGCCTGTTTTTCAAAATTTTCTGCTTATTGATGGAGTTTTTGTGACAATTTTTTTGACCGAGTTATCGTTGCGGTGGTTGATTGCTGTTATCAACAAAACCTATCATCGTTGGTTTTTTTACCCCTTTGTGAACTGGTATGAAGTGCTTGGTTGTATTCCTTTAGGTTCTTTTAGGGTGTTGCGAGTGCTAAGAATAGTTGCAGTAATTATTCGACTGAATCGCATGAAAGTGATTGATATTCGGAAATGGTATCTATATCAGTTGTTCAATAAATACCTATTGATTTTGACTGAAGAAATTTCGGATAGAGTGGTTGTAAATATTATTGAGGGCGTGCAAGCAGAAGTTAAAACCGGCATTCCATTGACGGGGAGAATTATTGAAGAAGTGGTGCTTCCGCGCAAAGCAGTTTTAGTAGATTTTATTGCACATCGTGTTCAGTTGGTGATGAAAAATCAGTATGAAGCCAATAGAGATGAGTTGCGTGAATCCATATATGCAGCGGTGTCGGCAGCTATTCAGCAAAACGAAAATATCCAACTGCTCGAAGCTGTTCCCTTGGTGGGTAAAGCTGCCAGCAGTGCGCTTCAACAGTCGGTTTATGATATTACCTTTGAAACTATTAATCACATTTTTGAAAAGTTTTCTACCGATGAAAGTCGCGTTGTGATTGAGAAAATTACAGATGGAATAATAGAAGCGATTTTAATGGAAGAAGAAGATTCCAAACTTCAAAACACCGTTACCGAAATGGTGTTGCACTCTTTGGATTTGGTGAAAGAGAAAGTGCGTGTGCAGCAATGGAAAGAAAAAACAAAGTGACTTTAGCGCAAAAGGCGCACTGCCACATCAGGATAATCCGTTATCAATCCGTCACAGCCAAGTGCTTTCATTTTAAGCATCGTCTTTTCATCATTCACCGTCCATGGAATGATTTTAATACCTTGTTTGTGGCAATACTTCACCACTTTTTTATTCACTAAAATATAGTTGGGGCTATAAATCGCAGGTTTGTATGCTAATCTTCTCAGATTCTTTTTTACGCCATCAGCATTAAAAACTAATAAGGCTTGAGGCAGAAAACAATTCATTTCTTTCAATGCAATTAAAGTGCGCGGGTCGAAAGATTGAATGATAGTTCTATCAAGCATATTTTTCTCTTTCACAACATTATACACCAATTCCATAAACACTTCAGGTGTTGGGTGAAAAACGTTATCGCCATCGGGTGTACTTTTGGTTTCAATATTATAGAAGGGTTTGGGAAGGTTATTTTCAAGCACATATTTTTCAACTGCATCAAACACATCTTTCAGTAAAGGTTTTTGAGTAGTAATTTTTTGCTGTTGCGGGAATTTGGGGTTGCCTTTGCTGCCACAGTCAAACTGTATTACTTCATCATAAGTCATGTTGAAAATGTTGTAACGCGCTTTATCGCTGCTTTCTACTGGTGAGCAAATAGATTCATTCAGCCAAGGTTCGTGGCTCAGCAACACTTGGCTATCTTTTGTAATCACCACATCCAACTCTAGTGTGTTTACTCCAATTTTCAACGCTTCAATAAATCCATAAATGGAGTTTTCGGGAAACAAACCACGCGCACCTCGGTGTCCCTGAATATCAAAATTCTGATTTTGCGCAGAAGAGAAGATTGAGAATGGTAAAATAAAAAACGCCAGAGGAAGTAGAAATTTCATAGCTGCAAATAAACAATACAAATTATTATCCTTAGTAATTTACACATCGTCCTTTATCCTTTGTCCTTCATCCTTTGTCATATTAACACAATGGGCAAAACATCTTGATTGGCAAGTGTTGCTTTCTTATATGTTTGGCAAAATTTTATGCAAATATGTTGTCAGAATATGTACCCACAGGAGCTCAAGATACCCGCTCGGGATTTGGTGATGCAATGTTGCATCTAGCTAAAACGAACCCTAATGTTGTAGCACTGTGTGCTGACCTTGTTGGCTCGCTAAAATTAGATGCCTTTATTAAGGAATGCCCCGAACGCTTTGTGCAATGCGGTATAGGCGAGGCAAATATGATTGGTATTGCTGCGGGTTTAACTATAGGCGGCAAAATTCCTTTCGCTACCACCTTTGCAAATTTTGCTACGGGCAGGGTGTATGATCAAATTCGCCAGTCGGTTGTATATAGTGGAAAGAATGTAAAAATTGCGGCTTCTCATGCAGGTTTAACTTTGGGTGAAGATGGAGCCACGCACCAAATTTTGGAAGATATAGGTTTGATGCAAATGTTACCCGGAATGACGGTAATAAATCCTTGCGATTATAACCAAACTTACGCAGCAACTATTGCTACCGCCAATCATGATGGTCCTGTTTACCTTCGTTTTGGCAGACCTAAATGGCCCATTTTTATTCCAAAAGATACAATTTTTGAAATTGGCAAAGCCCTGTTGATGAACGAAGGAACTGATGTTACAATCTTTGCAACAGGGCATTTGGTTTGGAAAAGTATTGAGGCGGCTAAGCAGCTACAAGAGCAAGGTGTTTCGGTTGAATTGATAAATATTCACACCATTAAACCTTTGGATGAAACTGCGATTCTAGCTTCAATGAGAAAAACTAAATGTGCAGTAGTTGCCGAAGAACATAATAGAATAGGAGGATTGGGCAGTAGCATAGCATCACTTTTGTCAAGAACAAATCCAGCGCCATTAGAGTTTGTAGCAGTGAACGATAGTTTTGGCGAAAGCGGAACACCCGACCAATTGCTAAAAAAATATGGTTTGGACACTAGTGACATTGTGGCTGCAGTTCATAAAGTGATAAAAAGAAAGTAACATTGAACTTCGGATTTCATAATAAGAAATTGAATACTTGTTCAAGACTGTTTCCTCAGTCATCCGTAAAACACTTAATATGACAGATAGCGAATTACTTGAAATGTTCCATTCGGGAAAGCGCGAAAAGGCATTCACATTGCTGATGGAGCGCCATCAGGAGCGTGTGTATTGGCACATTCGCAGAATGGTATTGTCGCACGAAGATGCCGATGATGTGATGCAAAATACTTTTGTAAAAGTTTGGCGCGCACTCGAAAATTTCAGAGCCGATTCGCAGTTTTTTACCTGGGTGTATCGCATAGCCACCAACGAAGCTTTGAATCATTTGAATCAAAAAAAGCGCAAGGCTACAATTCCTTTTGAAGGCGGACAAAGCAATAATAGCGATGAAGATGATAGCAGTTTTGGACCCGCAAATTATTTAAAAGGCGATGCTTATTTTAATGGTGATGAAATTGAATTGAAGTTGCAAAAGGCGATTGA
Organism: uncultured Chitinophagaceae bacterium; assembly: GCA_964552715.1. Lineage (GTDB taxonomy): Bacteria > Bacteroidota > Bacteroidia > Chitinophagales > LD1 > UBA7692. Next base: position 15,390 of record CAZKHZ010000029.1, read on the forward strand.
TACTTTACCTAATAAACAAAAGCAGGTTTTTCTTTTGCGTTACTATGACGAGTTGCCTTATGAAAAGATGAGTGAAATGCTAGGAACAAGTGTAGGTGCATTAAAAGCATCCTATCACCACGCATCCCAAAAAGTAGAAGCGTTTTTATTGAAGGAAGATTAAACCAATTTAGATTCCGCCTATCTATACGCGGCATTTTTAAATTTATGTAATGAACAAGGAAATACAAGACGAGTTAAACGAGATAGCACCAACGCTGGCAAAGTTGCCGCGTGTGAATGCTTTTAGCGTTCCCGTTATGTATTTTTCTACGCTGCCCGAAAAAATTATTGAAGCCACGTTAAAAGAAGAATTGAATTTGGCTGAACCAGAACTTTCGCCTCTTTTAATCAGTCTTAAAAAATCAAAGGCAATGCAATTGCCGGAGGGTTATTTTGCAAACACATCTTCTGCTTTTATTGAAAGGATAAGACATGAAGAAGTTAAAGAAGAGTTAGCGATTGTAGCCCCTTCACTTTTGAATGTTGCAAAAGAAAATCCATTTACTGTTCCTTCAAACTACTTCGCTTCGTTGTCGCAAAAAGTGCTTCAAAAAGCAAAGGCAGAAGAAGCTGCTGCAACTCTATCTCTAGGTTGGTTGGATGGGGTAAACAATGTTTTAGACAAATTGCTTACTCCGCTTTTCAATCCTCGTTTATCATTTGCTTTTGCCGTTGTTTTTGTGGGTGTTATGATTTTTTGGTTTGGTGTTCAACAACGTAATATTAAACTGGATACGAATAGTGAATTGGCAGCACAATTACAAAGCATTAATCACGATGAAGTGCATAACTACGTTGCTATGAATATTGATGATTTTGATGAAACAACATTGATCAGAAAGATTAATACTGATAAATCACTTATGGTGATTGATGATGCACTGTTGAACGATGCAAATTTTGAACAAGAATTACTGAAAGAGTTGGATGAAGAAAACTTTTACAATAATCTTGAACCTGTTTAATTAAAATACTTTTTATGAAATCATATATATCCACAATTGCAATCGTTTTATTTTTTATAAGTTTTAGCAAGAATTCTTTTTCACAAAACGAAAAAGTTGAATCATTGCGTGTTGCTTTCATTACTGAACAATTGCAGTTAACTCCCGAAGAAAGTCAGAAGTTCTGGCCAGTTTACAATCAATATCGAGGCGAATTAAAATCTCTGCGTAAGGCTTATCGCTTAGATGTTGCCAGCGAAGATGATTCTCAATTGGCAGATAAGAAGTTTGAATTCGAGCAAAAGAAATTGGACTTAATGAAAAAGTATCGTCCGCAAATTGAACAAGTAGTTGGTGCAAGGAAATTTGGATTATTGATTTCTGCTGAAGATAAATTCAAGCAAGAACTCTTGAAACGCATTCAAGATTCCAAAGGTTCCAAGTAGTTGCTTTTAGAAGTTTATTGCTCAATAAACTTAGCCTCAATAAAATTTTCTTGGCTATTTAAGCATTGATTATCAGCTTATTTATCGCCTTGATTGAAAAATATTTGCTAAAATGCTTTGAAATGCAAAAGCATAAATCCTATATTCGCGTCCCGTTTTAAAAAACAAAGCGGAAGTTATATCATGCAGTCACGGAGTTATACAACAAAATCGGTATCCGCACTCGACATCAAGAGAGAGTGGTTTGTAATTGATGCCGAAGGCAAAACATTAGGCAGAATGGCAACACAGATTGCCACAATTTTGCGCGGAAAACACAAAGCAACATTTACACCAAACAGCGATTGCGGTGACAACGTGATTGTTTTGAATTCAGCAAAAGTTAGAATGACAGGTAATAAATTAAACGCAAAACAACTGATACATTATACGGGCTTTCCGGGTGGTCAACGTTTTCGCACACCTCGTCAGATTCTAGAAAAAAATCCAAACGAGTTGACTGAAATTGCAGTAAAAGGAATGTTGCCTAAATCTACTTTGGGTGCTCAAATGTTCCGCAGGCTGTATGTTTACAGTGATGCTAATCACGCCCATGCAGCACAACAACCTAAAGCACTATAATTAATTAAAACAACACATTCAACAATAACATCCGAATGAGTAAAGTAACAGTAGGAAGACGCAAAGCAGCAGTAGCTCGCGCATCGGTAAAATCTGGTAGCGGTCAAGTTTTAATCAACGGTAAAGACTATAAAGAGTATTTGCCAATTGTATATCTGCAACACAAAGTGGAAGCTCCTTTAAAGGCGGCCGAAGTTGAAGGGAAATTAGATATTTCTATCAATGTTTACGGTGGTGGCATTAAAGGTCAGGCAGAAGCAATTTCCTTGGCAATAGCAAGAAACATTGTTGCTGACGATCCGGAAAAACGCCCTGCATTGAAGAAAGAAAAATTACTACGTAGAGATGCTCGCGTGGTGGAAAGAAAGAAAACTGGTTTGCGCAAAGCCCGCAAAAAAGAACAGTACAGCAAGCGTTAATCAATTTTTTTCAAAGGTTATATTATCTATACTATATGCAAAAATTATCTCAGGAAGCGTTAATCGAAGCTGGTGTTCACTTTGGTCACCTAAAACGTAAATGGAATCCGAAAATGTTGCCTTACATTTTCACCGAAAAGAAAGGCATTCATATCATTGACCTTAACAGAACAACTGAAAAGTTGGATGAGGCAGCAAATGCCCTTCGTTTTATGGCGAAAAGCGGAAAGAAAATTCTTTTCGTTGCAACCAAAAAGCAAGCTAAAGAAATCGTTAAAGAGGCAGCTAAGAAAGTGAATATGCCTTTTGTAACCGAACGTTGGTTAGGTGGTATGTTGACAAACTTCACCACAATCCGTAAGAGCATCAAAAAAATGCAAACCATCGAAAAGATGCTTGCTGATGGCACTTTGGAAAACACAACCAAAAAAGAGCGTTTGGTTTTGACACGTGAGAAAGATAAAATGGAAAGAGTATTGGGCGGTGTAAGCGCATTGAATCGCGTGCCAAGTGCAATTTTCTTAGTGGATATTTCACACGAGCATATTGCTTTGAAAGAAGCGCAGCGTTTGAACATCAACACTTTTGGTATTGTTGATACAAACAGCGACCCAACTAAAGTTGACTTTGCAATTCCTGCTAACGATGATGCAGCCCAATCTATTGCATTAATCACCAATTTTATTGTTGAAGCAATTGCAGAAGGTTTGGCAGAAAGAGCAGCTAATAAAGACGGAGAAGATGATGGTGATGTTGAAGATAATGACAACCAAAACTTAGAAGTTGTTTCTGAAGAGGAAGGTGCAGATGGCAAACGCAGACGCAGAGGCACAGGTGGTGGCAATGCAGGTGGTGGCGCAGGTCGCAGCCGCAGCCGCACAGGTGGTGGTGGTGCAGGTGCAGTAAAAAAATAATACTGTACTAAACTCATAATAATCAATCATTGCTTGCCAAGTTTGCCCACAGCAACTTGGCAAGTTTTTTTAATAAAAAACCAATCATTAAATAAAAATCAAATTTAAGTTATGACAGTTACAGCTGCTCAAGTAAATGAACTTCGCAACCTTACAGGTGCGGGATTGATGGATTGCAAAAAAGCACTTACAGAGAGTGAGGGCGATGTTCAAAAAGCCATAGATTTTTTGCGTAAAAAAGGTGCTAAAGTTGCCGAGTTGCGTGCCGGTCGCGCTGCGTCAGAAGGTGTGGTTATTGCTAAAACTACTGCCGATAACAAACGCGGTGTTGTTGTATATCTTTCTTGCGAAACAGATTTTGTTGCAAAGAATGAGGATTTCCGTCAGTTAGCTGAAAGCATTGCAGAACTTGCTTTAAGCAGCAATGTCACAACTTTGGAAGCATTGTTGGCAGCAGAGTTAAATGGTACGGTTGTTAAGAGTTTGTTGCAAGAGAAAGTTTCTGCAATCGGTGAATTAATTGATATATCTTCTTTTGAAGTTTTGGAAGGAGAAAGCTTAGTTGCTTACAATCACATGGGTAACAAAATTGGGGTATTGGTTGCTTTGAACCAACCTTTGAATGATGCCATTGCAGCCGTTGGAAGAGATGTAGCTATGCAAATTGCAGCTATGAATCCTGCTGCGGTTGATGCTGCTGGAATTTCAGCAGAAGTTTTGAATAGGGAAAAAGCAATTGCACGCGAAAAGGCGGTAGCTCAAGGCAAGCCTGAAAATATCTTAGATAAAATAGCTGAAGGTGCAGCAAATACATTTGTAAAAGAGAACACTTTGCTAACCCAACCATTCGTTAAAGATGGAAGCAAAACAGTTTCGCAAGTGCTTGGACAAGCTAGCAGCGGATTGACCGTTACTGGTTTTAAACGTGCAGCTTTAGGCATTAAATAATTGTTTTCAAATTCAATATTAGAATCCTGCCTTCGGGCGGGATTTTTTTGTTTTAGGGATTTTTTCATCATAGGCTTCATAACTTTACAGCGCATCAAAATTTCTAATGTCAGTTTTAGTAGGATATTGAAGAATATCTTGTAACAATAGGGGGCAGACTAAAATTCTACTACCTTTACTATTCATCATATCAGTTTATTATGAATAAAAAACTCACCGCATTTTTATTTGCCATTTTTTGCACTTATTCAATATTTGCTCAAATGCCTGTAGTAGTTAACTGGGTAGATAAAGTTTTGGATACTATACTGGTAGAAAAGAATATACGCTATGGGTCTGCTTTTGATTTTGCAGGTGATAGCGTGCCGCTTGAGCTAAACATTTATCGTACTGTTTGCACAAAAGGCTCTCAAATCCTTTCTAATCAACCATTGCTGGTGGTCATTCATGGCGGTTCTTTTCTTGCTGGTAACAAGGATGAGCCTTCTATTGTGCAGTACTGCAAGGACTTTGCAGCCCGTGGATACATTGCCGTAAGTATCAATTATCGTTTGGGATTTGTAAATGATAATGGTGCCAACAACTGCAACTATCCCAACTATCAATGTTTTTTTGCAGCAGATAGTGCTGAGTGGTTTCGTGCATTATATAGAGGTATTCAGGATGCCAATGACGCTATTAATTTTATGTTAAAATATAATTTTCCAATTATTTTGGGCGCAAGCGGTTTGTATCAAGTAAATGCAGGAATTGACCAAGATAATATTTTTGTTATGGGCGAAAGCGCAGGTGCACTCATAGCTTTGGGGGTGGCTTTGATGGATTCAACTGCTGAAAAATTTCCGCAGGCTTATGCCTTGAATAGCCTGCCAAAGCCTCATTCCAATACTTCATTTTGTCCTCACAATAGCAATAGAATTTTACCCGACACCATCGGTCGCCCCGATTTGGGAAGTATTTTTGGAAGTCAATACAATGCGCTAAACCGCAAGCCCATCAAAGCAGTTGGCAATATGTTTGGCGCACTCACCACCGATTTATTGAAACTTCATAAAACCAACCAAAAGCCCGCCATTTTCTCTTACCATCGCCCTTGCGATTTAGTAGTGCCAATTGACGAAGGCACTGTTTATAATGGGCTGAACTGGTGTTTTACTAATGGCTATGGTTGTTTTGCAATTGACAATGTGCCAAAGGTATATGGCAGTCGTTCGTTCAGCAAATGGAATGATAGTTTTAACTATGGCTACACTATTAGCAATTATTTTACAACCGATACCTTCAATTTTGCATACCTGCTGGGGCAATATAGTTGTGTGAATCAGGTAAATCAATCGTGTCATGGTTATGACAACCGCAGCTTGCGCGATAGTTTGTTGGCTGCTTTTTTTGCCCCTTTTGTATCGTCTCAAACCCGATTTTGTCTCGAACTTGTGTCGGTTGATAATATAGATATGGCTTCAAACCTTCTGCATGTTTATCCTAATCCATTTAGTGAAACAATATCTATTCGCAATAACACGGGTAAAAATTGCTCATACTATTTATATGACATGATTGGCAGGCAAGTGATGGCAGGCATAGTAGAAATTGGTTTGCAACAGTTTCAAGTATCTCCATCACTTGCAAAGGGAAATTACGTGATGAAAGTAATTACTGAACAAGGAGTTTTAACACAGCGCTTGCATCATTAAATTGATTTAGTGAATCCTTTAAAAATCAAATGAAACACATATCAACAAAGTTTAAGCAAGAATAGTAGTAATTGTTATGGGCAGCAATGAAGGCTTTTTTTAAGAGAACCGAATGATTAATGAGTTCAATTCAAAGATAAACATAGGATGTAAAACATGTTTTTGGCAAACGTATATTTCCTCTAATGTAACCATTTCGCTATGGCGGAACAATTAGTGGTTATTGACTACCTCACGGCAACAGCTACCTTGCTTTTCAAAATTCCGATGTTCGATATATTGTGTTCCTGTAGGCGGTAACTATACTTCTTGTTTGCGCTCTACGAGTGTTGAAAGAGCTTTGCTTATATTGATGCCTCAGTGGTTACAATAGTCGGGGTGATATTCTTTTACCTCACTGGGCGTTTCACGTAATAAGAGTTTATTACCTTAATGCCCTTTCTGACCTCCTGTTGGCTTATCGCTTTGTTTCTCGTAAACTTTTTTGATTGCTCCTGCCAATATCTTGTGATGGTGGCGTATGGCTTGTTTTACTTTTTCGTCCATTACGCAAAAAGTCTATCTCTGCAAGAAACTCAACAATGATTGCTTTTAGTGATGCCACTTCTGCTTCTAATTCTTTGATGCAATTTTCGATGTTGCAAAGTGCTTACTTTCTTCGCTAATTAGCAATACCTTTTTTCAACTACTATATTTGTGGTGGCTAGTTACAGCCACCGCACCTTCCATAGCTGTATTGCGGCTATGTTCTAAAATGATGTCAATACTAGTTTGGCTTGGCTTAAATTGAAAGCTATCTAAAATCTCTTTCATGTCAACAATGTCTTGAAATTCTTCTGCAATTTGCTCGTTACATTCAATTTGAGCCTTCACTTTTTGTGCTGTGCCTGATGGCAATTCTCCGTAGGCAGCAAGTAATAAATCGTTAGGTGTAAAAGTTTGTTTCATGATACTAGATTTTGTTATTGTAATAGTATAACGTAAAGGTGAATCATTTATTATGTAGCGGTGAATTTTTATTTTTTGCTCAATGCTTATTTGCTAATTGACCACAGGCTGCATCTATGTCTTTTCCTCGGCTTCTACGCACAGCAACTTCTATATTATGCTTACGCAAATGAGCTACAAAGGCATCGCGCTTTTCGGCTTTTGCCTTCTTTAACGTAACGCCTTCCACGTTATTGTATTCAATCAGATTGATAAATGCCGGAACTTGTTTGTAGAGCTTGATAAGATTATCGGCATCCTCTATGCTATCATTAAAACCATCAAAAAGAATATACTCAAACGTAATTTTGTTGCCAGTTTTTTCGTAGAAATAATTGAGCGCGTCAATCACATCTTCCAATTTATTGCTTTTGTTGATGTCCATGATGGTCTCGCGTTTATCGTTGGTGGGGGCGTGTAGCGAAAGAGCAAGATTAAACTTAACACCTTCGTCTGCCATGCGCCTGATACCGCGCTCAATGCCGGACGTAGAAACCGTTACTCTACGGGCAGCCATGTTCAACCCTTCGGGCGAAGTGATGTAACGAATGCTTTGCATCACATTATCATAGTTAAGTAAAGGCTCGCCCATGCCCATGTACACAATATTGGTAAGCCCCCTGCCATTATGCGCTTTGGCATGTTGATTGAGCAAATAAATCTGATCATAAATTTCGGAGGCTTCTAAGTTGCGTTCACGCTTAAGAAACCCTGTGGCGCAAAAAGAACAACTAAGCGAACAACCCACCTGCGATGAAACACATGCTGTACTTCTTTCATCATCGGGAATCATCACACCTTCTACCACTCTTTTATCATGCAAAGCCATCGCTATTTTCACAGTTCCGTCTTTGCTTTTTTGCACTACGAATTCTTCAACCAGAAAAAAAGAAAATTGCGCATTCAATTTTTCGCGTAATGGTTTAGAAAGGTTGGTCATTTCATCAAAACCGCGCACACTTTTTTGCCATAGCCATTCATGTATCTGTTTGGCGCGAAATTTTGGTTCACCTAATGCAACCAAGGCTTCGGTAATTTCTGCCAACGATAAGCTGCGGATGTCTTTCATGATTTTAAAATAGAAAAAGGAAAGTTGAAAAATGTAAAAGTTTTAAATCCGAAATCTCAAATCTCAAATCCGAAATGTTACTGTATCCAACCCTTCTCTAAAAGATACTCTGCTATTTGAACTGCATTGGTGGCTGCGCCTTTTCGCAAATTATCCGACACAATCCAACAATTTAAAGTGTTTGCCTGCGACTCATCTCTGCGGATTCTACCAACAAAAGTTTCGTCTTTATCATGCGCAAGAATCGGCATTGGATATTTCAGGTTTTTCACATCATCATACACCACAACACCAGGCGCAGTTGATAATAATGCCCGCACTTCATTTTCGCTAAAATCATTTTCAAACTCAATGTTAACACTTTCGCTG
>CAZKHZ010000030.1:0-23658 GCA_964552715.1 uncultured Chitinophagaceae bacterium
GAGGTAAGCAATGAGTCATTTTAACAATATAATCTCAATTTTTATACTAAAAATTTCAGTTCGACAAAATTAATTCAAGAAATTTTCAATTTTTCACCATTCTATTAAAAATTGGCATGGTGTTTGATATGACTTATGAGTAAATAAATACGCAATCATGAAAAATACGTTACCCCTACTTTTAGCTTTATTATTATTTAAAGGAACTTTCTCACAAGCCCCAGCCATTCCTGACTTTACGTTCTTCGATTCGGGGGACTCGATTTTCATGGAACCTGGTGCTTTACTGTTTGTAGATGGAGACTTGGTAGTTAAGAACGATACAGGTCAAAATGATGGATTCTATAATGATGGAATTGTTTCTATTTCACGACATATATACTATGGCGGTATTGTAAATAGCATTGACTATCAAAATCCAGTATTAAAACCTGCAAATTACCCATCTGGCTATGCCGAAAGAATGTTCTCTTTAGTTGGAGACGATAATATTCAATACATAAAAGGCTTCTTAGATCAGCCTGAGCAATCCTTTTACAATTTTGCAATAGACAAAGCAGGCAGTGACCCTACAAAAGTTATTCTTCAAACAGATATTAGAATCAATGGTTCTTTAGTTTGGAATCCTAAACAAGCTGTAGCATCTACCTTTGATTTCAATCAATCAGTTCTGATGTCTAGTAATGAGTATGATTCAGAAAGTGCTTATGGTGGCAGAGGAGTAATTCAAACATATCTAAATACACAAGATTATGAAGTGAACGTTACCAATCCTGCTCCAAATGCATTGGTTGGTTATACCCCACTTCAAAGTAATGCTTCGCCTACCATCAACTCAATAATTACTAGAGGTGTTCAAGGTGTTGGAATAGGTGGCTTATCAAGAGCCGTGAATCCAACATACGTAGGCAGTGATTATGTTTATCCTATTGGAACAATCAATGCGGGTTACAATCCATTGTCATTAAATTTTACCGAGCTACCTGCAGGCACAAATAAATTACGCGGTTTGTTTGCTAATGGCAATGTTGGTACAGTTAGCTACAATCGCTACGGAAATTTGACCTGCTCTGGACAACCTCAATGGTTCATTTTTGATGAGTTCACAGGAGGTGGTTATTGGAGTTTTGATGCGCAAGTTGCTTCAGGTAATTACAAGTACAGTTTAAAGGCTTATCCAAATAATTATAACACAGGTTTGGACTACAACAATAGAAGGATTTTAAAGTATAGCAGTGCAATAGGTGATGTTCCTAATGATAATCTTTGGACAAATCAAGTTGTGCAAGCTGAGTATATGTTGACTCCCGGAAAAATGGATACCGTACTTAGCAACAATACTACTTTCAATAATGCAAGTGCTTGCTTCAATGACCCAACATCACAAGGTGTTCCGGGCGGTCCTTACACTGGATTTTCTCACTTTCAAATGGGAGGAAACAGTTCTAACGCATTGCCTGTTGAGTTGATTACATTGAAAGCATTTCCAGTTAACAATGAATTCATTAGAGTGGCTTGGTCAACAGCTACTGAGATTAACAATAAACAATTCGATGTATTAAGAAGTGAGGATGGTTTGAGCTTTTTCAAGATTGGTGAGGTTGCTGGATTTGGTACCACAACCGAAATACAGAACTACGCTTATGATGATAAAAATGTACTTCCAAACACTACCTATTACTATCGCTTGAACCAAGTGGACTTTGATGGAGAGGAAGAACTTTCAAGTATTGTTTCTGCTGCCATTACTGGTTCTGCTAATGTAGTTATCAGTGAGTTTGTTCCTAATCCAACCCGCGAAACATCTAGGTTGTTTATCACTTCGCCTACTGATATTAGGTTGGATGTTTCTATTTTCAGTGCAATTGGACAAGAGATACAATCTTCTTCTATTGAACTTCCTGCAGGTGTACAAACTCCTTTTGCTGTTGACGGACATATACTTGCAGCAGGTAATTATTTTGTGTCATTAAAGAATGAAAGTTTCTTCATCACTCGCAAATTAATTATCACTGCACACTAAATAAAGAACTTTTCAGATTTGGTTCGTAGCCCTGCTTATCACTAAGCGGGGCTTCTTTTTTGTATGGGTTTACGCAAGTAAATAGAAAAGGTTACAGGCGATTGAAATAAATTTTTTGCTAGTTCAATGGCACATTAAATGCGCCACTTTGTTGTGCATAAACGACAGCGCAATTTTCATTAAAAAAGAACTTGGTTTGACTTGCCAAGACATCCTCTCCCCCTTGCCCCCTCCAAAGCGGGATAAAACAGCCGGGTGGGTCATTTTCAACAGGTATGCCGCGCGGGATGGAGCTCTTGTTAAGACGTGGATAGTTGATAAAGCAAACAGCCAAAATCATTGCGACTTTTAGTGCTTGTTTTAAGGGTATTACCTTGGTAAGACCAGTAAAACTAAAACGGTCACCTTTAAAAGCTAAAAATATCTCTACATACAACCTTTTGAAACTGCTTATGTTTGTATCGCTTTAGTGATGAACAATCTTGCAATCCAAATTACAAATCTCAGCAAACGCTATCCCACATTGGTGGCGGTAGAAAGTTTGAATTTGGAGGTGAAGCAGGGAGAAATCTTTGGCTTTTTGGGACCAAACGGTGCTGGCAAAAGCACTACACTGCGCATGTTGCTATCGCTAATAAAACCATCATCGGGCAACATACAGGTTTTGGGTAAATCGCTTTTACAAAATCGTGAAGCGGCACTTTCAAATATTGGCTGCATTATCGAAAAGCCTGACTTTTATTTATACATGACGGCAGCGCAAAACCTAAAGATGTTGGCGCAGTTGAACGATGTAAAAAATAGCGAACAGCGCATTAAAGAAGTAATTGATTTGGTGGGCTTGCAGGGCAGGCAAAACGATAAGGTGCAAACTTATTCGCATGGTATGAAACAAAGGCTGGGGCTAGCGCAGGCGTTGCTACACAATCCTCAACTAGTCATTTTAGACGAGCCTACCACAGGGTTAGACCCACAGGGCATTATTGAATTGCGCTATCTTTTATTAAGGTTAAAAAATGAGTTTGGAAAAACAGTGGTTTTGTCTTCGCATATTCTTAGCGAAGTAGAATTGATTGCCGATAGTATGGTGATAATGAATAAGGGAAAGGCGGTGGCGCAGGGTAGTGTTAAGCAATTGCTTTCTACCGAAAATCTGATTGTAAAAATTGAAACTGAAGAGGCGCAACAGGTTAGGTCAATACTCAATCAAACGCCATTCGCAAATGTTATAGAAAAGACAGAGCCGCAAAGTATTTCTTTGAAATTATCGCGTTCGCAAATTCCCGAATTGAATGCACTTTTAGTAGAACAAAATATACAAGTGTACGGCATCAGCTATCAACGTCCGTTGGAAGAATATTTTTTAAAAATCACTCAAGCCGGAGATGTACATGTTTAGATTACTTCGTGTTGAACTCTTTAAGATATTCTCCAAACCGCGCAGCTACATTGGCTTTTTGGCAATTGCCGCTATAGTAATGCTGCTAGAAATAGCATTGTATATTGATGGCAAAAGCTACATCTCATTTATCCTTCAATCTTTGGAACAATCGTTTGCCGTGCAAGGCAACCTGCTGAATGGCTATCTGGTTTGCTTCATTATTCTGCAAACATTAATTGTGCAAATGCCGCTGTTGGTAGCCTTAGTTACAGGTGATTTAATTAGTGGAGAAGCTGCTTCGGGAACGCTTCGCCTGATGTTGTCTCGACCCTTTTCGCGCACGCAAATTTTGACAGCCAAATTTGCCGCAGGCAGTGCCTATACATTTGTGTTGCTGCTTTGCTTGGGTGTGTTGGCTTTGGGTGGCGGTGTGTTGCTTTTTGGCGAGGGCGATTTGATTGTGCTTAAAAGTGATTCGCTGGTGATATTGCGCAGTAACGATGTGCTGTGGCGCTATATGGCAGCATTGAGTTTGGCGTTTGTGAGTTTACTAACGGTGGCTTCGTTTGCGCTTATGCTTTCATGTTTTACCGACAACTCTATAGGACCCATTGTTTCCTCTATGGCAGTGATTATTTTGTTCACCATCATTGGCACTTTAGATGTGCCTCTTTTTGATAAAATAAAACCATTCCTCTTTACCACACACATGATTATTTGGCGCAATTTATTTGATAATCCTATTGATAAACTGCAAGTATATACCTCTGTTGCTGTACTGATTTTTCACATTGTTCTGTTCTATACTATTGCCTTGATTCACTTTAACCGAAAAGATATTTACACCTAATGAGATACATTTTTTTGCTGTTCTTTTTCCCGTTTTTAGTTCATGCTCAATCCAACCCTAAGCAATTGATTGAAGCTGCCAATCAGCGTTTTGCCAAAGTAATTTCATATAGTGCTGCAATTAACCTTAATTTTCAAATTCCGGGTGTGCAGTTAGAGCCTATCAATGGCAAAGTTTACTACAAAAAACCAACTAAGTTTCGTATTCATTCCAAGGGTATTATTTTTCTACCAAAACAAAATCCTTACTATGCTTTGCAAAGTGTGCGCGACACAAATTCATTTACAGCAGTGCCCTCTGGCAGCGAAATACTGAATGGCAAAAGCACCACAATCATTAGTGTGATTCCAACGGCAAATTCCGATGATTTAATTCTTGCAAAATTTTGGATTGAAGATGCGCGACAGTTGATTCATAAAGTACAGCTAACCACAAAAACCAACGGTACCATTACGGTTGAGCAGAGTTTCGGTTTGTTTGCAAATTATGGTTTGCCCGATGTGATAAAGTTTGTGGTGGATGTGGCAAAGTTTAAAATTCCAAAAGTAGTTGCCATGGAATTAAACTCAAAATCCAAAAAAACAGATCCAGAAAATCTCCAAAAGGGAACAGGAGAAATCACCCTTAAATTTTCTAACTACATTTTGAATAAGCAATTAGACGAAAGTGTTTTTGAGGAAACAAAAAAGTAGAATTAGCAAGGAGTGAAAAGATACATCTTGCCTGAAAATCAAAGAAGACAACTAATTCTTCAATAATGCCAAAACTGTTATAAGCTTATCGCGCAATTGCTTTCTATCCACAATAAAATCTAGGAAGCCGTTTTCTAATTGAAACTCAGAAGTTTGGAAACCTTCAGGTAGTTTTTTCTTCACTGTCTCTTCAATCACTCTGGGTCCTGCAAAGCCAATTAATGCGCCTGGCTCGGCAATGTTCAAATCGCCCAGCATGGCAAACGATGCGGTAACCCCTCCCGTAGTTGGATTAGTCATTAAAGAGATGTACGGCAATTTGGCTTCGGCAAGCATATAAAGTTTAGCCGCAGTTTTAGCCATTTGCATCAGCGAGAATGCACTCTCCTGCATCCTTGCACCACCCGACTTAGATATAATGAGTAAAGGAGTTTTGTGTTCAATGGCATAGCTGATGGCTAAGGATATTTTTTCTCCAACTACGCTACCCATAGAGCCGCCAATAAAACGGAAGTCCATAGCAGCAATAGTGAGTTCTTCGCCACCTGCTTTGCCCGTTGCCACTCGTAGGGCATCTTTCAATCCGCTGTTTAAAGTTGCTTCAGTAAGGCGTTTGTCATAAGGCTTTAAGTCAACAAATTGAAGCATGTCCACCGAGCCTATATTTTCAAAATGTTCCTCCCAGCTACTATTATCAAATATGATGTCGAAGTAATCATCCGCATCAATCTTTTCGTGATAATTGCATAGCGGACAGGTATATGCACTGGATTTCATTTCAGTTACCAGCACAGCTTTTTTGCAATTGCTGCACTGATGCCACACGCCATCGGGTGCCTCTTTCTTATCGCTTGTAGAAGTTTCAACCCCCTTTCTAATTCGTTTCCACCAACTCATCCTTTAATGTGCTAATTAGCCAATTAGCTAATCTGCTAATTACGCAATAGTAATCTCTTTTGAAAGATAAACATCCTGAATTGCATTCAACAATTTTATGCCTTCGGCAATAGGACGTTGAAAAGCTTTGCGACCGCTTATCAAGCCCATGCCGCCAGCACGTTTGTTGATGATGGCTGTTGCAACTGCATCTGCCAAATCGCTTTCGCCATTGGATGCGCCACCGCTATTAATCAATCCAACACGACCCATGTAGCAGTTGGCGACTTGATAGCGCGTAAGGTCAATAGGGTGGTCGGTAGTTAATTCGCTATAAACTTTCTTATCGGTTTTGCCAAAATTAAGGACGGTGAAGCCACCATTGTTCTCTGGTAACTTCTGCTTGATAATATCTGCCTGAATGGTAACACCTAAATGATTAGCCTGCCCTGTAAGGTCAGCAGAAAGTTGATAGTCCACGCCATCTTTTTTGAATGCATTGTTGCGTGTATAGCACCACAAAACTGTAGCCAGACCTAATTCGTGTGCATATTCAAATGCTTCGGCTATTTCTACAATCTGGCGTTTGCTTTCTTCACTGCCAAAGTAAATAGTAGCACCCACTGCCGCTGCACCCATGTTCCAAGCATCTTTAACTGTTCCAAACATAATTTGGTCGTAACTGTTAGGATAGCTCAAAAATTCATTGTGATTTATCTTTACGATAAAAGGAATTTTGTGGGCGTATTTACGCGCTATAATACCTAAAACACCATAAGTTGAAGCCACTGCATTGCAACCGCCTTCTAGAGCAAGTTTTACAATATTCTCCGGGTCAAACATTGGCACGTTTGGCGCAAATGAAGCGCCTGCACTGTGCTCTATACCTTGGTCAACAGGCAGAATGGAAACATATCCCGTACCTGCCAATCTGCCAGAGTTAGTGATGGAACTTAAATTACGTAACACATGCACTGAGCGATTACTGTCGCGCCATACATTATCAATGTAGTTTGGGTTAGGCAAGTGCAATTGCTCTTTGCTAATGGTTTTACTTTCATGGTTCAGCAAGTAGTTTGCTTTTTCTTCACCTATGAGTTTCGCAATATCAGAATGCGTCATTTGTTTACTTTTTATTTTAAGAAGCGCGAAAATAGGATTTTAGACCAATTGAAGAATGTTCAATGAAATGAATCAGATTAATCAGCTATAAACCGCCCAAATAATTGCGCACCCGTTTGGTTCCTGACGAAAACTTTAACTTTTGATATTAGCGTAAATAAATGAAGAACTTATATTCGTACCCCATGAGAAAAATTTGGCTCCTGTCATCAGCAGCGTTGTTGGTTGTTTTATTGGCAACTGTTGCGTACTTCAAATTTTCGGTTCAAGAGGAAGATGAAGAAGAAGAAACGGCTCGTCATCAACATACAGTTCCTGTGCAAATAGTGCGCTATGGTATGAATCTTACAGGATGCAAACTGCTTTCATGCTCTGTAGAGCCCCGAGAGTTGCTCACCGACATCTTTACTAAGCACAACATAGCTACCTCGGTTGCGGCTTATGTTATTAACGAATCAAAAGATATTTTTAATCCACGCAGGATGAGAGCCGGCAACAACTATACGGTTGTTATGGCTGCTAATGATACAGGCATGGTTCCCAAAAAACTAATCTACGAAGAGGATAAGGTAAACTATGTAGTATTCAACTTAGAAGATTCACTATATATCTATCGCGGCAAACACAATGTAAAACGCGAGCGTAAAGAAGTGGGTGGTATTGTAAATAGTTCTTTGTATGAAACTTTAGAGTCTAATAGTATTCCCTCATCGGTAGCTGTGCGCATGGCAAATATCTTTGCTTGTGCAGTTGACTTTTACCGCATTCAGCAAGGCGATTATTTCAAAATTATTTATGATGAAGATTTTGTTGAGGGCGAAAGCGTAGGTGTGGGAGCTATTCACGCATGTTTGTTCAATAGTAGCGGTAAGGATTATCAAGCATATTATTTTGAAAAGGAAGGTTCGCACGAGGGTGATTTTTATGACGAAAAAGGCGAAAGCATGAAACGTCAGTTCCTAAAAGCACCATTGGAATTCTTCCGCATCAGTTCGCGCTTCGCAAAATCGCGTTTGCATCCGGTTACAAGGGTTAGAAAAGCTCACCTTGGAACAGATTATGCAGCACCTTATGGCACACCAATTATGGCAACTGCCGATGGGATTGTGGAAGATGCTTGCTACAAAGCAAACAATGGCAACTATGTAAAAATTCGCCATAACGGGCAATTTAAAACACAGTATTTGCACATGAGCAAAATTTCCAAAGGTGTGCGCTCTGGTTCAAGAGTTAGGCAAGGCGAAGTTATTGGATATGTTGGCAGCACTGGATTGGCTACTGGTCCGCATGTGTGCTATCGCTTTTGGAAAGACGGGCAACAAGTAGATCCTTTCAAACAGAAAATGGCAACCAGCGAGCCTCTTCCCACAAAATACAAATCATCCTTCTTGGCAAAAATAGCTCCGCTAAAAACTACTTTAGCTGCCATTAATACTGACCTAAAGAAAAACGTTCAAGCCAATGCAGGTGTATCTTCTTCGCAAAATTTGCGTAAGAGCAGATAATCTGCTACTGTGTTCATTTTATTGTGTAACAAAAAATTCCCTCTGATGAAAGGCACATGGTGTATCTTTTTGGTTCTACTGTGTTGTGTATTTACTGTACATGCACAAATTATTTTTTATGAGGATTTTCAGCAGGGAATTCCAAACAATTTTACATTGGTTAATGGCGATGCCAAAACACCTGCAACTCAAGTTGCATTTGTAAATAATGCATGGGTAGCTGAAGAATACAATTCCATAACAAATGATTCTGCCGCAGTTAGTACATCATGGTACTCTACACCCGCCACAGCCGATGATTGGATGATTACCCCTGCAATCACCCTCTCTGGCAACTCAACTTTAAGTTGGAAAGCATTTGCATCTGATCAAGATTTTAGAGATGGTTATGAGGTGAGGATTTCTACAACTAATAATGCATTGGGCAATTTCACCACAGTTCTGTTCAGCACAGGTGCCGAGCAAACTTCGCCAATTGTGCGATATGCAAATTTGAATCCATACAGTGGGCAAACAGTTTATCTCGCTTTCCGCAATAATTCATTCAACAAAAATTTATTGTTCATTGATGATATTAAAGTAGAGTTGAAACCACCCTTCGATTTGGGCATTGATATTAGTGCGCGTCCCACACCCTATACTTTGATTCCGCGCTCACAACAGAAAACATTTACACCTTCTGCAACTGTAATTAACGAGGGTTCAAATACACTAAGCAGTTCAAAAGTTTTTGCAGCCATCTACAAAGGCAATCAATTGGTAAAATTGGATAGTATTAGTGTGAATTCTCTTGCTACCGGCTTAGTTTCTTCGGTTACATTTTCGCCTTATACTACTTCAGATACAGGGCGGTATCAATTGGTATATTTCACGCAAATTCCACAGCAAGATGGCAATAGATTAAATGACACGGTTAAGTACAACTTCATCGTTACAGATTCATTGTATGCCCGTGATAATGGAATTGTTACCGGCACTACAAGTATTGGTGCTTCTTCGGGTGAATTTGGACATACCTTTGAAATTGTAAAATCTGCAAGAGTAAGGGCTGCAACAGTTTACTTAAATAATCCTTCAGTTGGTTCGGTTACAAAGTTCAGGTTGTATAATTTCGCTAATACTCCCGGAACTTTGGTGGACTCCACTGTAAGTTATGTAACCACACTTGCCGACTCTTTAAACGGCAAAACACTTTCTCTGAATTTTATCGGCAACACAAAATTTTCAGCAGGAAAATACTTGTTGGCGATTGTTGAGCAGGGCGGTAAAAAGCTAAATGTTGGCACAACCGATGAAGTGTATTCGCAACGAGCTAACTGGTATCTCTTTTCGGGCAATCCTTTCTTCCGTTGGGCAAGTGGCGAAGAGTATGATTCTCTTAGCGCAAGTCAGGCTTACACAAAAGTGCTTGCAATGCGTTTGAATTTAGAAAATGCTTGTAACGTTCAACCAAATTTTGGTTTTGTAACCAAGCCAACCTGCACCAACAAAGGCACAATTACTATTAACTACACAAGCGATAATGTGGCACCATACCAGTATAAATGGTCAACCAATCAAACAACTTCATCAATCAGTAACTTAACACCCGGCACTTATGTGGTTACAGTTACAGATGGTGCGGGCTGCAAGTTTGTGGGAAAGGACACGGTTAAAAACGTTCCGATAACAATTTCAATGCAGGTAAATGATGTGAGTTGCAAGGGAGGTGATAATGGTTTTGCAACTGCAAATTCAAATGGCGGCAATGGCAACTACACTTATGTTTGGAATACTGTTCCGGTACAAACAGGCAAGATAGCAACTGGTTTACGCCAAGGTATTTTCACAGTAACTGTAACGGATGGAAGTTGTGTTTCATCTGCAATTGCGCCTGTGGCTGAGCCCAGCACAAGTTTAGTGGTAAGTGTTTCGCAGCGAGTTAATCCAAGCAATGCAGGTGCAAACGATGGTAGCATAACGGTTACTGCAACAGGCGGACAATCGCCATATCAATATGTATGGAACGATTCTGTTGTGTCGCAAACCATCTCCAATATTTCTACAGGAAAATATTGTGTAACGGTTTCAGATAGCAGACAATGCGCTGTAGAAAAATGTGATACAATAGGAGTGGGGGTGAGTATCAAAAATATTGAAGCTGCAACGTTGAAACTCTATCCTCAGCCGGCTTCAAATTCATTGTTGATTGAAACTACTTTACAGAATTATACTGTGGGTATATTTGACATCCGTGGTGCTTTGTTGATGAGTAGCGAAAATGAAAGCAATTCAATAACAATTGATGTTGCTGCACTCCCTTCGGGTATTTATATGCTTCAATTACTTAATAGTGATGGAATGCTTCAGCGCAAAATAATTGTGGCAAAATAATTGCCATATTTTTGATTCAGGCAACCCTATTACCTTTGGCAACGTTTAGTATTTATTTATTTAATAAATTTTAATTGTATGCGTCATTTAATTCTCTCTATCTGTTGCTTGTTTGTTGCAACTTCTCAATCGTTTTCAAACAATAATTCTGTACTTAAAAATCTTACAAGCGTAAATGCTGAATGGTTGAAGCAGAGCGAACGCGATTTTATTATTCAATCTTTTTCATGTCAGCAGCCCCAGTCTTTTAATGAATGGATTGCTGCGCACCTGATGTTGGTTGAACAGACTTTAAAGGCAAGAGATGTATCAAAACTTTCTGCTTCACAAAAAGAAAATCGTTTCAAATTATTGCAAGAACTTAATGGTTATGGTAAGGCAGGCGTTTTTCCTGTAAACGATTACGTTGCTTACAAAACTCCTGTATTTATTGATAGAAGGGGAACGCACTGTGCGGTTGGATATTTAATGCAGCAATCGGGAGCTGAAGCCTTGGCGCAGAAAATTAATGCCGAGCAAAAGTATGCTTATGTGCATGAAATAAAGATTGAAGGAGTGAAAGCTTGGGCAGATGCAAATGGATTTACTGTGGATGAATTAGCGTGGATTCAACCGGGCTATCCTATAACTTTGCCTGCGCAAAGTATGGAAGGCGGTTTGGATGGAAATGTAAATGCAATTGCGGTTCATCAACAAGGTTTGGCAGTTTATGCTGCGGGTTCATTCAGCAAAACAACTAAGGGAATTACTTGTAATAATATAGCCGCATACATCAGTGGTTTTGCGGGCTTTGATTGGATAAGTGTGGGTGCTGGTGTGAATGGAACTGTTCATGCTTTGATAGTTGAAAACAACAAACTTTATGCCGGTGGCGAGTTCAGCACAGCAGGCAGTGTTGCGGCAGGTCGCGTTGCTGTATATGATATTAATTTAGGACAATGGCAGGCGTTGGGAAGCTTGGACAGTACGGTGCGCGCGCTTACATTTTACAAAGGTGAACTATATGCAGCAGGCGACTTTACAGGCTTTTTGGCAAAATGGAATGGCACTGCGTGGCAGGATGTTTCGCAGGGAATGTTGTATGGAAAAGGGGCGAACGCTCTTCAGGTTTGGGATACGCTTTTAGTGGTTGGCGGCAATTTTGAGTTAGCCACAGGAGCTCTCAGAAAACATGTTATTGCTTTTGATGGCATACAACCAATGTTGTTGGGCATGGGTACACCAACCCCTGTAAATGATTTAGAAATTCATCAGGGAAAACTTTATGCTGCCTGCAAAGTGATAGATGGAAATGATACTTGTGCTCTTGCGGTATTTAATCAGGAAATTAATGAGTGGCAAGTTGAGATAAAACCCAACAAAGGTATTGCAGACGGTTTTGAAGGCAATGCTATTTTCAAATTGCAATCTTTTGGTTCAAGTCTAATTGTTGGAGGCGACTTTTTTTGCAGCTCAGGTATGACTTTTGGCAATAAT
Source organism: uncultured Chitinophagaceae bacterium (assembly GCA_964552715.1). Taxonomy (GTDB): domain Bacteria; phylum Bacteroidota; class Bacteroidia; order Chitinophagales; family LD1; genus UBA7692. The sequence continues at coordinate 12,299 of CAZKHZ010000030.1, forward strand.
TTAATGGAAATTAAAAATCAAAAATTTCCTGGAGACACCACTGTTTATAAAATCTTAAATCCACTTGCCATTACCGATAAGCCTGTTCATGCAATTTCTTTTGAGTTGAATACAGTGTACTTTGGTGGAGATTTTTTAACCAATAAATATACAGACACACTTAACCACATTGCATCCTTGCAATTAGCACCAAATGCAGTAAAAAACATTGCAGATAACACAATTCAAATAAGCTTATTTCCCAATCCCGTATCGGATGTTTTAACCATAAAGTCTTTGGATAATTCCGAAATAAAAAGAGTGGAAATTTATGATGCCATAGGACGAAATGCGTTTGGCGAAAATTTTGTTGCTAATCGGCTGAATAGCTCCTCAAAATGTGTTTTAGCATCAAATTTTTGTTCAACGGAATTTGTTTCTAATCAGCAAAGCATCTCTTTAAAGAGCCTAACACCAGGCATTTATTCAGTAAGAATTTTGGTTAATAACAACTGGAGTTTTTCAAAGTTGGTGAAGGAATGATAAATCCATTTATATCAACCTGATTTTTAGAAACCTGATTTTTTTTAGGAATTCACTCACTCTTGTTTACAATAGTTTGTTGTTTTAATGTTTTTTATATTTTCACCCGCCTTTTAAACAAAACGAAACAATTCAATAACAAACGGATGAAACGAATTTTACTTGCACTTGCGCTAACAACAATTCTCACAAACCTATTCGCTCAAACAAAAACTATTTCAGGAAAAATCAACGATGCCTCTAATAGGGAATCATTGATTGGAGCCAGCATTATCGTTAAGGGAACAACAATTGGTGTAATTACCGATGCTGACGGAAAATTCACCTTAGATATTCCTGAAACTGCAAAAACATTGGTGGTAACCTACTTAGGATATGAGCCAAGAGAAATTTCGGTTGGAAGTACCAAAAATTTCAGTATTAATCTTGAACCTTCATTTATAATAGGTGGCGAAGTAGTGGTAACTTCTTCGCGTGTAAGCGAGGCTTTAAAAGAAGCCCCCATGCAAATTGAAAAGATGACCGCGAAAGAAATCAAGAATGCTTCTTCGGGTGATTTTTATCAAAGCTTGGGTAATTTTAAAGGTATTGACCTCGTTACATCTTCTGCGGGATTGACCATTATCAACCTTCGCGGTTTTGGCGATACACGTTCATTTCGTACCAAACAATTTATAGATGGCGTTGATAATGAATCTCCGGGTTTGAACATGCCTTTGGGTAACTTAGTTGGCGGTAGCGATTTGGATTTAGAAAGTGTAGAGGTTATCTCTGGTGCATCGTCTGCCTTGTATGGTGCCAATGCGATGCAGGGTGTTATTTCAATGACTACCAAAAATCCTTATGACTATCAAGGTTTATCTTTTAAAGTAAATGGAGGTTATACTACCTCTCCGGCAGGTTATATAGATGGACAATTCCGTTATGCACAGGCATTTGGTAAAGAGCAAAAGTTTGCGATTAAAATTTCAGGGGGTTTTAATTACTACAGCCGCGACTGGATTCCTAATGATTCAACTTTCAACAGATATGGCGATTTAGATACCGTTAGTAATCCAACAACTGTTGACTTGAGCAAAGTAGTTCGTCAAAATGCCGAGAAGCCTTATGGTCCTGGCACTGACCAAACTTTAGAGGAGCATAATGATTTTGTAGCTTTGGGTAACTGGTTAGATTTTAACCCATGGGCAAGCCCAGGTAAATTGAGGGTTAAGGCACCTGGTTACGATGAGATTGATTTGATTGAGCCACGTGTAAAAAGAGGTGGCATAAGGGCGCAGCTTCACTATCGTTTCAAACCTGATTTAGAGTTGAGTGCCACCTATCAATTTGGTTATGGTACTGCGGTGTTTCAATCTTCTACGCGTTATCAAATTAAGGACTTCACTTATCATGCACCAAAGCTTTCATTAAAGGGTAAAAACTTTGAAATCAAAACTTACTATGCGATAGAAGATGCTGGAAATTCGATGAATATCGGATTGACAGGTGCCTATTTAACTAGAGCAGGCATAAGAGGTGGTTATGTACCTGAATTTTTGGGTAAATATTTTGATGTGTTGGACACACTTACAAATGGTTTCTGTGCCGATTGTATTGGTAGTGAAAATCAGGCACAAACTGCTGCAATTGCAAGAGCGGCAGCCTTTACAAATGCGGAGAAGTTTTGGTTCAAAAAGGGAAGCCGTGAGTTTGATTCTGTTTATAATAAGTTAGTGACCAATCCTGATGCTAGAGAAGGTACAAAATTCTTCGACCGTTCATCCATGTTTCACTTAGAAGGTCAATACACATTTGACTTTATTAAGGCAGTTGACTTGATGGCGGGTGCATCTTACAGATTGTATATGCCAAATTCAAGAGGCACTATTTTTGAAGATACTGCTGGTAGAGTTTTGCGCGTGCAAGAGGTGGGTGGTTTTATTCAAGCTTCAAAGCGTTTGGCAAAAGATAAATTGCGCATAATAGGTTCTGTGCGTTTAGATAAAAACAGCAATTTTCCTGTTCAGTTTTCGCCTCGTTTAAGCTTTGTAATCACACCTACCAAAGACCATACTGTTCGTATCAGTGCCGGACGTGCCTTCCGCTTACCAACTTTGCAAGAACAATATTTGAATTTAAATATAGGCGACAACTTCTTAGTGGGTAACTTGAAAGGAAAAGGTTTGCAATATACCCAGCGTTCAGTTGATATTTTAGATTCGTTGGTAACGAACAAAATTATGACGATTGACCAAATTGAAACTCAGATGCCAAATTTGCTCAAAACAATTGATGTTAAGCCGCTTAAATCGGAGTTAGTGACGACAGTTGATTTGGGTTATCGCGGTGAGTTCCTGAACAAAAAATTGTTTATTGACTTCTCCTCTTACTTTAGTTATTATGAACGTTTTCTTGGATTTACAAGAATAGCTGCGCCTGTGTTGGGTAGTGTAGCAGATGGAACTGCATTAGACCAGATATATGCAAGTGTAACAGCAGGTGGTGATACCAACTACTACAAACCACTTCAGCTTTATGTAAATTTAGATAAGCCAGTTCCATCATGGGGCGCAAGTATCAGTGTTTCTTATTATGTAGGAAAAGGTATCAGACCTTATGTAAATTATACTTATGCTGATTTGTATGATAAACCTTTAAAAGAAGCTGAAAACTTACAGTTGACAGGTTTTAATACACCAAGACACAAAATCAATGTTGGTTTAAATGCTAATAGAGTTTGGAAAGGTTTAGGTTTTTCAGCAAACTTTAAATGGGTACCAGATTACGAGTGGCAAGGACCAATGGGTGATGGAATCATTAGAAGTTATCACAACTTAGACTTAAATGTTTCTTACGAATTCGAAAAAATATATTCTACACTTCGTATTGGTGGAGCTAACATCTACAACCTACCAACGCAAACTGCTATTGCTGCTCCATTCATCGGAGCAAGATACTTTGTGGGTTGGGAGTTTGACTTAGCCAACTTTGGAAGAAATAACTAAACTCTGCAAACAATAAATGTTTCGGAATTATAATTCCGAAACATTTATTGAATACTTTTCGTAATCAATATATATAATTGATTACTGCTACTTGGATAAATTCTTAGATTATTTTCTTGGTAAAATTGAATTCGAAAATGAGTTCGCTCGTTTAAAGATTCGGTTTCTATTTGGGCTACTCCTATTAGGTGTAGTTGTTCAATTAGTTTATCTGATTAGCCACATACTGGTATTAAATCGGGGTTATATTTTACTCACTGGTGATATCATCGGAATTGTTGGAATTTTAGCTGCATTAGTATTGCTAACGCGCAACAATATGTTTGCCGCTGGGGTTGTGCTGATGGTAGGTGTAAGCATTACCATTTTTGTAGATAATGCAATTGCAGACTTTTTTAAAAGAGGAACTCCCATAAGCTACGCACGGGTTTACATTTCTACATCCGAGTTGATGTTCTTAGGAATAGTATCTGTTTTATTTATTACCAAGAAGGAGATATTTCTTGTGTTTGGGGTGGTTGCTAGTTTTATTCTCGTATTCCATTTTGCAGCTATCAATTCAAACCCTATGTCTTTCGCAATTGATAAGCTAACACCATACTTTTATCTGATAGGCATGTTGGGGATGGTGCAAACACTGGCAGGCATTGGTTATTATGTTTTATACTATGTTGAGAAAATAGAAAAAGCACATGCCGATTCTGAAAGAACAATCAAGAAACAGAACGAACAGTTAGAAGCAATTGTGGAAACACGAACCAAAGCATTGCAAGAAAGCAACCAAAGCCTACGAGAATTCGCCTACATCGTCAGCCATGATTTGAAAGAGCCACTGCGCACTGTTAATGGATTTGTTTCGATTGCGCGTAAAACTTTAGCTGCAAATGGTGCGCAAAATGCCGATGTTGATTTACTACTAGCTCATGCAATTAAAGGCACAGAGCAAATGGATATGCTCATTAAGGATATTTTAGAGTATTCCAGATTGTCAAATATTCTTCCTGCTACTCAGGTGGTTAATTTGAATACAGTCATTGGCAAAATACGTGAACGTTTAACACAGTCAATAACAGAAAACTCTGCTGTGCTTAATATTGAAAAATTGCCCAACCTAATGGGTGAAGAGGTTTTGCTTACACAGTTATTTCAAAACTTGGTTTCTAATGCAATTAAATATCGGCATACTGAAAGAAGTCCGGTGATAACAATAGGTTGCTTACAAAATAGCGGTATTAAGGAAATCTACATTAAGGATAATGGTATTGGAATATCAGAAAAAAACTTCAGTACTATTTTTGAAGCCTTTAAACGATTACATGGACCTTCTTCCAATTATGAAGGTACAGGAATCGGGCTTGCAATTTGTAAGAAAATAACCGGGATTCTGGGCGGTTCAATCCGTGTTGAAAGTGTTGAAGGCAAGGGCAGCACTTTTTATTTGGCAATCCCTATGCAGCAACAATGAGGGCTAAGTTTAGAATTTCCAGTTGCCGTTTATAAACGGTATAGCATAATGTGCAGTTAAATCGTGCTGCACAGGAACAACGCTTACATATCCATTTGCTAACGACCATTCGTCAGTATCTTCACCATGGTCGTAGTTTACAAACTTACCCGTTAACCAATAATACTTTTTACCAAAAGGGTCAATGCGCTCAATGTATTCTTCTTCCCATTTAGCCACTGCTTGGCGACAAATTCTCATGCCTTTTATAAGCTCAAAAGGCAGCTTTGGAATGTTGACATTCAACAAAGATGATTTTGGAATTCCATTTTCTAAAACCTGTTTGGCAATAGTAATTGCATATTCTTTAGCCGCACTGAAGTCTGCTTCAATAGCATAGTCTAACAATGAAAATCCAATAGAAGGAATTTGCTCTAAACTGGCTTCCACAGCCGCACTCATGGTGCCGCTATAAATAATATTGATAGATGAATTAGAACCGTGATTGATGCCGCTAACACATAAATCAGGCTTTCTATCCAGCACTTTATTGTTTGCTAATTTCACACAATCTACCGGAGTGCCAGAACACGAAAACGATTTTATTCCTTCAAATAATTCTATCTGCTGAAGGCGTAGGGGTTTGTTGATGGTGATTGCATGACCCATGCCCGATTGTGGAGAGTCTGGGGCAACCACTACCACTTCTCCAATAGTTTTCATTGCTTCTACCAATGCTTTGATGCCCGGTGCTGTAATGCCATCATCATTAGTTACTAAAATCAGCGGTGCTGCCATTTTGTTTACTGTTTACTTTTAAGGTTGAGTGAGTTTGTTAAGTTTTAGGGCAACTTTTGCAACGCTTTTCCTTCATATACTTTTTGCAGCATTTCTTTTTTCGGCAGGTAAATTTTACCGTAAGTTTTGATAGCAAAGGAGTAATTACTTCGTTTTTCATTTTTTAAAAAGGAATACAAGAATAGCTGATTTTGTAAAGATTGTATGGATAAAAGCAACAAGCTTTATGCCTGTAGCTTCAATTGTGATGTTTTGTAGTCTATCACAGCATTTAGTTGCACCAACAATTCTGAACCAAGAATGCCGTGAATTTTCTGCTTGTTTAGTTTTTTGTAAGTCCCGTTCACATGTTTTAGGTCTATGGCTGCGCAAGAGAATTTTTTAATAGTTTTTTTGCCGAATACTAGCTCATCTATATTGCCATAATAGCTCTCGTGAACTGCACCATGTAAGCCGCTTGTTTCCTGCTTAACAGTTTTGAGTTTGTTCTTGCCAATATTTTTTTCAAACCAATTTTTGTCAATAACAGTTTTTGATGCACCGGTATCTAAAAGAAAACGACATTTTTTTCCATTCACCTTCACACTTAAAAAAACGTGGTAACCGCTTTTGTCTAATTCCTCAATAGACAATTTTACTGTAACGACTGATAATGCTTTTTCTTTTTGAGTTTTCTTTGACATAATTTTTTCTTGACGTGCGAAAGTATAAAAAGTAGGCAGTCTCTTTATGCATACCTTACCATCATCAAGAGTTTGATATTTTTTGGCTTAAAACCTGTGGAAGAAACGCCTATCTTAGCCGCACAATGCAATCAAATCAATATAGCGAACTCCTCAATAAATTAGACTCTTTCACGCGCAAGTTCTATTTGAACCAAATTTTGCGTGGCAGCATTTTCAGCGCAGTATATGTGTTGGCTTTGTTTTTGGCGGTCAATTTGTTGGAGTATCATTTGTTTCTCGCCCCTACAATGCGCAAGGTTTTGTTCTATGGTTTTGTGGGATCTTCGCTTTTATTTATTGCTCGTTTTGTGGGTTTGCCTTTGTTGCACTACTACCGATTGGGCAAACTTATTTCGCACGAACAGGCAGCCCAAATTATAGGCAAACATTTTGCTGAGGTAAAAGATAAACTGCTCAATATACTTCAACTGAATACACAAACTGCATCTATTCAATTTGATTTGTTGCAGGCAAGTATCAATCAAAAAATTTCGGACCTGCGGCCCATCAATTTTTCGCTGGCAGTTGATTTGGGTGAGAACAAAAAGTATGTAAAGTATTTGGTGCCGCCAGTTTTGGTGTTGCTGTTCATCATTATCGCTGCTCCAAGTGTAATATCAGAAGGCACAAAACGATTGTATTACAACAACCGCGATTTTGAAAAGGAAGCCCCATTCCGTTTTGTAATAGCGAATGAAAATTTAAAGGCTTTACAGTTCTCGGATTTTACGTTGGAAGTAAAAATTGAAGGTGATGCACTACCTGCCGAGGTTTATTTAGAAACAGCAAAGAATAAGTTCAAGCTTAAAAAGAAAAGTGCTGATGTATTTACGCATGAGTTCACAAACCTGCAACAGTCGGTTGAATTCAAATTGCAGGCAAGTGGTTTTTATTCTCAAGGCTATAAGATTGAAGTGTTGCCCAAGCCTGTTATTTCTTCGTTTGATGTAAAGTGCGATTATCCGGCTTACACCAACAGAACTGACGAAACGTTGCGCAACGTTGGCGACCTTTCTGTTCCGCAAGGCACTAAACTTTCTTGGCGATTTATTGCAGCGAATACTTCAAATATTCAAATTAAAATTGGCGATTCATTATACACTGCAAAGGCAAATCCGGGCGGAGATTTTCTGTTTTCAAAAACGGCTTTACAAAACATTCGCTACACACTTTTTATTTCAAACGAAAATGTTTTGCAAGCAGATTCTGTTTCCTATACATTAAATGTTGTGCCAGATTTGTATCCCACTATTTCGGTTACTGAAAAGCGCGACACAGCCAACCCAAATTACTATTACTACATTGGTGAAGTTGGTGACGATTACGGCATTCGCAACTTAACTTTCAGCTATTCCATTGCGCACGATGATTCATCAAGCAAGGCATCTTCTATCAATAAAGTAATGAATGTGGCAGTGCCAGCAGGTAGCTCGCAAGCGCGTTTTACACACTTTTGGAGTTGGAAGGAACTGGGCATTCAGCCAGGCGATAGAATGACTTATTACTTTGAAGTGTGGGACAATGACGGCATCAATGGCAGCAAGAGTTCGCGCAGCGATGTGAAAACTTTCAACATGCCTTCGGAGCGTGAGATTGAGAAAGAGTTGAGTAAAGACAGTAAGGATTTAAAAGATGAAATGAAGGCTTCGATGAAAGATGCGAAAGACTTAAAAGAGAAATTGCGCGAGGCTCAAGATAAAATGATGGAGAAGAAAAACCTGAATTGGGAAGACAAGAAAAACTTGAGTGATTTAGCCGACAAGCAAAAGCAATTGCAGGAGCAGTTGAAGGAAATAAAAAACAAGTTGAGCGAGAACACCAAGAAGCAGGAAGAGTTTAAACCTGTGAGCGAACAAGTGAAACAGAAGCAGGAAAAGTTGCAAGAACTTTTTGACAAAGTGTTGGATGATGAAATAAAAAAACTCTATGAAAAATTAGAGAAAATGCTAGAAGAGTTGAACAAGAAAGATGCTATGGAGAAAATGAGCGACATGGAAATGAGCAACGAGAAATTGGAGAAAGAATTAGATAGAATGTTGGAGTTGTTTAAGAAGTTAGAGTTCAATCAAAAACTGGAAGAAACAGCAAATAAGTTAGAGCAATTGGCTAAGAAACAAGAAGAGCTTGCTAAGCAAACCGAGCAGCAAAAAGATGCCGCACCAAATGATGCTAAAGCGCAAGAGCAACAAAAACAATTGCAGGAAGAACAAAAGAAATTGCAGGAGGAATTGAAGGAAGCTAAAGAGGATTTGAAAGACTTGAAAAAGTTGAATGAGGAAAGCAAGAGCGAGCAAGATTTTAAGGAAGCCGAGAAGAACTTAGAAACTGCCGAGAAGCAAATGGAAGATGCGCAAGACCAAATGAAGGAGCAGCAAAATAGTAAGGCAGGTGGTAACCAAAAAAGCGCATCGAACAACATGAAGAATGCTGCGCAAAAGATGAAAGACATGAAAAGCAAAATGGAGAGTGATGCCATGGCAGAAGACATGAAAGCCATTCGTCAATTGCTTGAAAACATTGTGCGCCTTTCATTTGACCAAGAGAAGCTAATGGCAGATTTGAAAGCCGTGAACGTGAACAATCCAAAGTATGTGCAGTTGATGACAGCGCAGCAAAAAATAAAAGAGAATTCTAAAATGGTGGAAGATAGTTTATTTGCATTGGCGCGCAGGCAGGAAAGTATTTCCAGTTTTGTTACCAAACAAATGAATGATGTAAATCGCTACCTTGCTAAAGCGATTACAAGGTTAGAAGATCGCTATGTTTCCAATGCTTTGAGCGACCAACAATTTGTGATGACGGGTTACAATAATCTTGCCCTGATGTTGAGTGAATCTATGCAAAACATGCAGCAGCAAATGGCAGAAAGCGAAAGCCAGAAACCACAAGATGGTAAGCCAAACGCAGCATGTAAAAAGCCCGGCAAGAACAATAAGGGGATGCCCAATATGTCGCAGATGCAAAAACAACTGAATGATAAAATCAATCAGTTGGGCGAAATGATGAAGCGCGATGGACAACAAAAAGGAGGCGACAAGGGTTTTCAACGCGAACTGAGCAAACAGTTTTCGGAGCTTTCGGCTAAGCAAGCTGAATTGCGCAAGGCTTTGGAGAAAGTAAATCAGGAGCAAAACAAAGACGGCAAAAACACCTTAGGCAATTTGGGCGAAGCCATTCAAAAAATGAATGAAACCGAAACCCAATTGGTAAACAAACAATTGACTACCGAAATGTTGAAACGTCAGCAAGATATTTTTACACGATTGTTAGAAGCAGAAAATGCTCAACGCCAACGCGATGAACAACCCGAGCGCGAAAGCAAAACTGGAAACGAGCAAGAGCGAAAAATGCCGCCATCGTTGGAAGAGTATTTAAAGCAACAGCAACAGCAAGCAGATTTTTACAAAACTGTTCCACCATCATTGAAGCCTTATTACAAACAACTCACCGAGCAGTATTTCAGGCATTTGGCTGGCGAGCAATAGCTTATCGGTTGCCATTATTTCACTTTTAAATTTATATTTCAAAAAGTGAAACAAAACTTATCGTTCTGCGAATAAGGAGGATATATGCTCCCTAATTTACACCTCACCCTAATAAAAACACGAAACATCCGGTGGATGGAGTATGTGTTGTGGATGTTGCTGCTAATAGCAGGAACCCGCGCTAATGCTGCTACATATTTCTGGGTAGGCGGTTCGGGGAACTGGAGTGAGTTACATCATTGGTCTGCCACATCTGGTGGTGCTGGAAATGCTTTTAGTCAAGCCCCAAGTATTGGTGATGATGTAGTTTTTAATCGCCTTTCATTTACAGCAGCAAAACAAACGGTTACATGCACTACTGTTGCATCTTGTGCAACATTGAATTTTAGCGATGCAACCTTCACTTACAAAAGTTCAAACGCAGCCATATTCACATTGTCAGCAAATCTTTCTGTTTCAGGCAATATAACCATGCCATCAGATTTAAAGTTTACGAATAGTGGCAGTATTATTCTTGATGGTGCGGGTTCTAAGACTTTATCTATTCCAATGGTTATTGCGGGTACTGGTTCTATTCAGGCGCATCATCTTTCTGGTTCATGGGTTTTAAATTCTAATTTAAGTTTTATTTCTGGACGATTAATGCTCAACAAGGGTACGTTAAACACCAACGGCAGAGCAATAACTATAAGAAATTTTATATCAAACAGCAGCGATAATCGCACACTAATTTTAGGAAGTTCTAAGATTCAACTTCGCCCAATAGCTCAAGCTTCAGGTGGCATCAGCTCAATTCCTGCATGGAACATTGCTAATGCAGGTTCTTTAACCATCAATGCAGGTAACAGTGAAATTGAGTTTTTTTCAACAACAAATAATGTAGCCGCAGTTTTTCAAGGAGGCGATAAAACCTACAATCGAATTTCGGTAAATATGGCAAACTCTTTGCCAACTTCTACCACCACTGTAAACAATGTAACTTTTGAAAATAACAACTCTTTTAATCGAATCACTTTTGCAAAAGGAACTGGTTTGTTCAATGGTGATAACCAATTTGCAGAAGCGTTGAATCTTAAGAACGGACATCGTTACAGGTTTAGGTTTGGAACTACGCAAACATTTAATAGCACTGCTTCTTTCACTACTTCTGCAACACAGGCATCTCCAATTTATATTCAAAGCACATCAAGCAGCAATTTTGCTTCATTTTCTAAGCCGGCAGGTATAGTATGTACTGACCATGTTTATATCAGCTTTATTAAAGTGATGGGTGGTGCCTCATGGAACTCGGCAAGCACAAACTTTAATCAATCTCCTTCATTCATATCAGGTTGGAACTTTGGCGGCTCTAATGCTCAAATTAATGCTACCATTCAAGGAGGAAAAAAATGCAAGGGCG
>CAZKHZ010000031.1:0-12934 GCA_964552715.1 uncultured Chitinophagaceae bacterium
CAATATTTCTATTTTTGCAGTAGTAGTTTCTGATAATACTGCGATGTCGTGTTGTGCTGATAGTATCGTAAACGTTACTATTTCTGCTTCTATATAGAGCTTCCGCAAATAGTATTCAGAAAAATTTTTGGGGTGAAATAGAGATAACCTAAGCCGAGAAGGGCATACCTTTTGGTGATGACATGAGATGACTTCGTTCCTCGCCATGACGCAGTTCTTTTGGGACAAAACAGTCGTTATTACGGTGACGAGATACTCTTTATTAAGTAGAAGGCTTCGACACGCTCAGCCTGACAGGAACTACCCCAAAGTGTTGCATTACCGCACCAAAGTAACCGTGCCGCTCTTGAACATTTTTTTATTGTCTAAGAAAACAATATTGGTAGTGTAGGTGTAAACACCCGAAGGTTGCGCGATAGATTTGTAGGTGCCGTCCCAACCGCTATAGATGTTGTCGGCTTCAAAAACTTTTTCGCCCCAGCGGTTGAAAATCTTCAGGCTTACCTCGCGGATGTTGTTGCCAAAAATGGCAAACACATCATTGGCACCATCGCCATTGGGCGAAAATAAATTGGGTATCAAAATTTCGCCATGCGGACCCACCACCACCAGTAATTTGGCTGTGGCGGTGCAAAATTTTCTGCCCGGGTTGTTGTCTTTTACCGTGATGGTATAAACAGTTTCGTTAAAAGGCGAAACGCTTGGCGAAGCGCAATCGCTGCAACTTAATCCTGTAATGGGCACCCATTCGTAGCTAATTATGTATCTGTTATTGGCAGTAACATCCACCGTGGCGCCCTCGCCCAAAGCAATTTCTAACGAAGCAGGTGTGATAACAGCTTCTAATTTTTCGGGTTGAAAAACAGTAGCCGCCAGTGTGGACTCGCAGCCTTTTTCGCTTTTTACAAACACCTGAAAATCGCCATGCCCCAAGCTGTCAAATCTTGCTTTGCTACGATAGTTGATGCCATCTAAAGAATAATAGTAAGGACCATTTTGTGGAAAGAGCGCGGTGATAATAATCTGCCCATCGCGATACACATCGCCAAAGCAGGTGGTGCTGTCGGTTTCTATCACAAAGGCATCTACTTGAGCCGGAGCAACGGTTGATTGTGCCTGTGCGGTGCAATTATTTACATCGGTAACCAACAAATTGTATGCACCCACCGAAAGGTTTTCAAACAAACCAATAGTATTATTTTGCTGAATGCCATTGCCCGAAATATCGAAGCTGAAAGGTTGCGAGCCACCCACTGGATTTGCAGTTATGGTTCCATCGCTGGCACTGGCGCAGCTAACAGGTGTGGAAGCCGCAGTAAGCGACAATAGAGCAGGCTCGGCAATAGAAAAATTTTGGGTGGAAGAACAGCCATTTGCATCGCTAATGCTTACTGTATAATTACCCTGCGCCAACTGCCCATTGAGGTTAGAAGACGAAACCCCAACACTCCACTGGTAGCTATATGGCGGGGTTCCTCCGCTGCCCGTTGCGATTGCTGTGCCCGTTGCCTGCCCAAAGCAAAGTGCAGGAGTGGTAGCCACAGTTATGGCAATAGCGGCAGGTTGGTCGAGTGTGATATTTCTTGGCGCAGTGCAGCTATTGGCATCGGTTGCCGTAACGGTGTAAATGCCTGCCGCAAGGGAAGAAGCCGTGCTGCCAGTTTGCGAATTATTCCAGGCGTAAGTAAGCGTGCCTGTGCCGCCCGTAAAGTTTACGGTAATGCTGCCATCGTTGCTGCTAAAGCAAGAAGGGCTGTCAATCACCGCGCTCACAAAAACTATTTGTAGCGGTTGCGCAATAGTGAACGTAAAAATTGCAGGGCAATTGTTGAAATCTGTTGCGCTTACGGTGTAGCTGCCCGCAGCAAGGTTTGTTGCGGTGGCACCAGTTTGGTTATTGCTCCACGCATAATTGATGCTACCCGCCCCGCCCGAAACTGTGATAGTTGCTGTGCCATCGTTGCCGCCAAAGCAGCTTACATCTGTTTGGGTGGTGTTGGTGATGGTGGGTGCGCCATCTTGCGTGATGGTTACGGAGGATGTTGCGGTGCAAAAATTGGCATCGGTAACGGTTACATTATAAACGTTTGCTGCGAGGTTGCTGATGGTTTGTGTGGTTTGGCTATTGCTCCACAAGTAAGTAAAACCTCCACCGCCTCCGCTTGGGTTTATTGTTGCCGAGCCGTTGTTTTGGTTGCAGCTTGCAGCTACAACCGTAGGTGCATTAAAAGTAATATTTGCAAATCGAAGCACATTGGTGCTTGCAGTTACCGAGCAACTTACACCATCGGTAACAGTTACAGTATAAACCCCGTTCGCAAGATTTTGAATGGTATCGGTTGTTTGATTGTTGCTCCAAAGAATGGTGTAGGGAGTGATGCCTCCGGTTGCCGTAACAAAAGCCCTGCCTTGCCCCACGCCACCGCAAGCGGTGTCTCCTGTTAGCGAAAATGCCAACGTGCTGTTTTGATTTGGTACAGAAACGTTTGCTACTGCCGAGCAGTTGCTGGCATCGCGCACGGTAACGGTATATGCTCCCGCAGCAAGGTTAATGGCAGTTTGTGAGGTTTGGTTGTTGTTCCATAAGTAAGTGTAAACGCCTGTTCCGTTAGCTGCATTCACCGTAGCCGAGCCGTTTGCTTGTGCGCAATCGGATGGAGTGGTGGTGGTTGCAGTTACTATACCAAGCGCAGGCTCTGCGACCGTGGCAGAAGCTACCTTTGTACAGGTGCCGCTAGTAACCGTAACTGTGTAAGTGCCAGCAAGTAAATTGTTGATGGTAGCGTTAGTTTGGTTGTTGCTCCACAGGTAAGTGAAATTGCCATTGGAGCCGCTTGAATTGGCGGTGATGGCTCCAGTGTTTGCACCTTTACAAACCACATTGGTAGTGCTAAACTGAATAGTAATATCCGATGGTTCTGTTACTGTGAAGCTTCTGGTGTTTGTACAATTGTTTGCATCGCGGGCAATAACTGAATATGTTCCGGCAACTAATGCCGAAGCGGTTGCGCCTGTTTGAGTATTGCTCCACAAATATGTGATGGTGCCTGTGCCGCCTGTAAATGCAACAGTTACGCTGCCATTGTTTCCACCAAAACAAGCGGTATTAATAATGTTTGAAGAAGTTAGGGATAAGGTATCAGGTTGGATTAGTGTAACGGTTCCCGTAGCGGTGCAGTTGTTGGCATCGGTGGCGGTAACAGTATATGTTCCTACTGAAAGCCCTGTGGCTGTTTGCGTAGTTTGGCTATTGCTCCATGCGTAAGTTTTGGTGCCTGTGCCGCCTATTGCTGTTGCAATGGCTGTGCCGTTTGTACCACCAAAGCAAGTGGGGTCGGTTTTAGCAACATTGGAAACCGTTGGGCTACCTGCTTGCGTTACATTTACTGCACTTGAAGCACTACACTGGTTTACATCACGCACAGTTACTGCATAGTTACCCGCATCAAAGCCCGTGGCTGTTTGTGTGGCTTGGCTATTGCTCCATGCATAGAAGAAACCACCACTACCTCCTGTTGGATTTACTGTTGCAGTACCATTGCTCAAACCACAAGTTGCATTGGTAGAAGACGGTGGAGCAAAAGTAATTGGAGCAAAACGCAACACACCTGTAGAACCCGTAGTTGTGCAGTTAGAAGCATCGCGCACCGTCACCGAATATGGTCCGTTTGGAATGCTTTCAATAGTATCTGTCGTAAGTCCATTACTCCACAAGTAGGTGTATGGAATAGCTCCTCCCGTGACTGTTACAAAAATCTTTGTTGCCGAAGGATTTTCGCAGGCGGTATCACCCTTTAAGGTAACAGCCAATGTGCTGCCCTGATTGGCAACAACAATAGTGGATGTTGCGGTGCAATTATTTACATCGCGCACGGTTACATTATAACTAGCTGCAACAAGATTGGTTGCTGTTTGAGCCGTTTGGCTATTGCTCCATACATAAGTAAAGCTGCCACCGCCTGCCGGATTTACTGTTGCGGTGCCGTTGCTTTGTCCGCAATTGGTTTGTGTTGTTGAAGGTGCATTGAATGTAATTGCTGGAAAGCGCAATACACCTGTAGATGCGATAACAGAACAATTCAAAGCATCGCGCACGGTTACTGAATACGAACCATTGGCAAGGTTTTTTATAGTATCGGTTGATAATGAATTACTCCAAGTATAGGTGTAGCCGGGTGTTCCTCCTATTGCTGTAACATACGCCCTGCCTTGTCCAACACCCGAGCAGGCAGTATCACCACGAACGGTTAAAGCCAAAGTGCTATTCTGGTTAGAGACAGTTGCATTTGCTACAAAAGTGCAGTTGTTAGCATCACGCACGGTAACGGTATAATTTCCCGCAGCAAGATTAATTGCTGTGGCATTGGTTTGGCTATTGTTCCACAAGTAAGTGTAAGTACCAACCCCGTTAGCAGGAGTTACTGTTGCTGAGCCATCTGCCTGCCCGCAGTTGGATGCTGTAGTAGAAGTGGAAGTTGTAATACCTAATGCGGGTTCCGCTACTATAACACTTGCTGTTTTGGTGCATTGCCCGCTGGTAACTGTTACAGTATAGGCACCTGCGGGTAAGCCACTGATAGAAGCAGTAGTTGCGTTATTGCTCCACAAGTAAGTATATGTTCCAGTTGCTCCGCTTGCTGTAACCGATGCAGTTCCGGTGCTTGCACCTTTACAGATTACATCCGTTTTTGAGGCATTGATAGTTAGCTCGGTAATGGTAAAAGTTAAACACGGAGAAGTAGATTGCGAAAGGTTTCCACATAAGTCAGAGATGTTTCCGGCTGAGTTGGTTAGGCAAAGCGTGTAGGTGCCTGTTTGTGTAAAGCCTGAAAATGTATTTATTCTAAATGAGTTGTCGTAGGTAGTTCCTAACTGACAATAAATCGAAGTAACGGAAGTGATGGGAATATTTCCACTCGGACCAGTTAAAGAAAAGTCACCTGCTTGAACAGTGTTGCACAAAACATTTTCATTCAAACTAAATGCAATGCGGTTCTGCCCACATGCAGGAATGGTGTCAATTACACGCAATCGCGGACCAACATTATCTAAAATAGTGGCTGTAGATGCACCAAAGTTTATTGTATATCCTGACTGAGCTGCAGTGGAAAAATTGCTAACGTTTACCACATAAGTTTGCCCCGCAGTAACCGGAATTGGTGCATTAAAAGTAGTTCCAAGCTGCCCCTGAGAGTTAAGCAGGGAACCATTGGCTGTGCCTGTATTGCCCAATGCTGATGCATAATTACAACTTACTTGAAGTGATGCAATTGAAGAAATGTCACTGCAATTGGCGTTTGTAAGATTGTAAACCGCCCAGTCGTAATCATTTGTAGCAGTATTAGGTGTAATGGTAAAATTTACATTTCCTGCGGCTTGCACTGTAAACGTGTACCAAACGTTATTGCGCTCACCATTTGCCAAGCATGAAATTGCTTCGTTTATCTCACCTGGAATATTTCCAGTTCCAGTATATGAAGTAACAGTTGAATAACTGCTTTGACAAAGTGGAATTGCTCCTAAGCAGTCTTGATTGTTTGGTATAGCATTTGATGCACAAATTTGAAATAAACCACCTGTGATGATTGCGCTGTTATTGCTTCTCCAAAACCTAAACCAAATACTAATGCCCGGAGTTTCGCCCACTAAACTAA
This sequence comes from uncultured Chitinophagaceae bacterium, assembly GCA_964552715.1. Classification (GTDB taxonomy): domain Bacteria; phylum Bacteroidota; class Bacteroidia; order Chitinophagales; family LD1; genus UBA7692. The sequence continues at coordinate 5,655 of CAZKHZ010000031.1, forward strand.
TTTGCGGCATTAAGCCTGGTCCACCATCATCATTGCAGCTTATTAAAGTTAAAGTATTGCAGTTGGGTCCACGATAAGCTGCCATAACGCCATCTGTAAGCACTGACGGATTTGTAGAAACGGTAATTGCGCCATTTGCAGGCACCACTACCCTAAACCAAACATCTCTACCAGCTCCCCAACCAGCGCAATTGGTACCCGTGGGCTGGGGCACTGACGGTGTAGCGGTTGCTCCGGTACTGTTGTATGTTAAATAGGTGCAACTAGTGCCAACATTTAAAACTGCTGCGGTACAAGGACCGTTATTTCCCGGAACTTGCGCAAAAACAAGTGTTGAAAGCAATAAAAATAAGGGTATGGCATAAAATTTTCTCAATCTCTTCTCTTATTTAAACATGATAATAAAACACTGCTGAAATTCTCTTTGTATAGCTCGATGGATAGATGATATTTCTCAACAGATGGTTTCACCTGCTCAATTACAAATGCCTTTTGAGTGGCTAAACAGATTGTTTTAGAATTCACCCATGTTAGATCTACAACATTTGGCAATGCTCCATATTCTTTCAACAAACCGAGTTGAATTTCATTATTAATATCGGAAGAAAATTCAATTTCAAAAAAATTGAATTGGGTTTCGCTTGAGTACGAAACTTTGGATTGCTGAGCCATGGCTACTTCAACAAAAAATATTAAAGACATACAAAGAACGAAAGCATTTCTCATCAAATACAAATTTTAAAATACCTGGTTAAAATCTTGGGCAGTAGCTATGAAACTGAACTGGTCCCTGCTTTTCTCTTTTGAAAATATAAACCATACCTACCTCAAGTGCACCCTGCGCCCGAGTTGCAGTGCGCAACCCACTGAAATTTATATCATAACTTACTCCCAAGCGCACCTGGTAGAACTCCATGCCTACACCAACAATTACTGCATCGGTGCCTCCGGGATTGAAACGCCCCGAAACTGAACCAAAGTAACCAAAGTCATCACTGTAATCGTAGTTAAAACCAAGTCCTGCTTGATACTGTTGTGCATTATTTTGCAGCAACATCAAAAAGGTTGGCGCAAAACTGAAATCTTGTCTTCTGCTAGTAAAAATTTCCATGCCGCCATGTACCACGTATCTCACAGGTAGGCGATTTCTTTCATCACCAAGAAAAGACTCGCGTGGACGTGAAAGGTGATTGGCGCCAAAGCCCAAATAATAGCGGAACTTAGTTTTGGGTGCCGAAGACCACATAGCACCGATGGCTACATCGGGATAAAGTATAGAACCACTGGAATAACCTGTCTCGCCATTCGATAAATTTTCATTCCAAAAACCTATAGATTGATCGAACTGATTTTCAAAAATAAGATTGCTGATGTTTACCCTTTTATTTACAATACCAGCTTGCAAACCAAATGAAATTCTGCTTCTGCCGAATCTGTCAACGGCTTTGTGATAGGCTATCGAAGCTAAAGCTGAAGTGGTAGAAAGCACTCCATTTCCTGCGCGGTCGTGATATACATTTAAGCCAAAGCCGAAACCATCATTACCTAATTTATCTCTCAAAATCGGCATGTCAAAAGACCCCTGAAAAGTTTGGTAAGGTGCTTTTTGATTTTGTGTTGGTACAATAAACCATTGGTTTCTGTAATTAGCTGCAACACGAAATACACCATTTACATTAGCTGTTAGTGCCGGATTCAAGTGAACCGGTGCTGCATAATATTGTGAGAAATGAATATCCTGAGCAGATACAATTACGGTACAAAATAGAATAACAATCGCGTAGATATGCTTCATGCTTATTATTTGTTTTTAAAAAGTTGCATGGAATTCACTCTTGGTAAGTATGCCTCTAATTGAGTTAACTTGCCTTTGCTCTTTTCATGTTTCGTCTTCAAATGAAGCCTTAAATATAGAAGACCCTTGGTTAAACTTCAAAAAGTTTATTTGTAATGACTGGAAGAAAAAAGAAAAGGTTGCTTTAAAACATCCCAAACGGTGTGTTTGTATTGCCAAAATGGCTGTGGTTTTGCGCCAAATCCTTTATAGAAACGGGCAATGTTTTCAACCGAAGAGCCTTCAAAATCTAATACTTTATCTGATTGGGCAAATCGCTTGATATAACTATCTAAAAGGAAGGTCATGCCTCCTGTATCCCTTGCATCGCTTGCAGTTACAGGTGCAATGTTTATAATTCTATTTCCAATAATAAGCATGAAGCATGCAGCAACTGGATTATCGGAAGTGTTGGAAAATGCCGCTACAACTTCGCCATACCCTCTTTCTGTTGCTTCACGAATCAATTTTTCGAGAATTCCATTGTGTTTATCCTTGTAGCCCTTGGTGTTGTTGCCAGAGGTTTCAGCATACATTTTTACAAACTTGCTTACATCCTCAAATTTTTGGAGGTGTAAATTATGGGCTAATGATTTTGATAAATTTCGGCTGGTGTTTTTAGAATACTGGGCTTGCAAATTTTCGTAATCCGCATTAAGTGGCAAAACAAAGTTCTGCCGAATACTTATTTGTTTCGAATTTTCAGCAAAGCTTTTGTAATGGAGGTTGATTTCAGAGAAAAAATATTTTCGTTGCAAAAACCTCAAACAAGAAATTTCAAATTGTGGGTGCGACTCTGGAGAAAAAAGCCCCAACTGCTGGCAGAAAAAAGGCTGATAAACATGTCTAACTCCAAAAGTATTTTTCCATGTAATAGGAAAAACGGCTTCATAATCGCGGAGCACCAAAGCACTCCAACTCTGTTGTGTAACTGCATCTAAGTACCAAAAGAGCGGATAGGGAAAATCGGTAGATGCGCTTATGCAAGCATCCCATTTTTCGGGATTGATGTGTTTACTATGTAGGAAACGATACTGAGACAATAGAGATAATTAGCCTGCGAACATATTTAATTTTAGTAACCCTACTATTTCAGTTTCATATCGGGGTCATCTTTGAGTAGCGAGATGTCTTTAGGTTTTTCATCATCAAAAATGACTTTTACATCGTTTTGTAAGTAGATTTCACTTTGCTTGAGTTTTAGCTGATGCTCTACAGCTCTTGCAGTTGTGGAGTAAACAAGATTTTCGGGTTTGCCAAAAAACTTTCCTTTGGCAAACGTAGTTTGCACAACATAATCCAACACATATTTTCCTTCATAAGGCTTAAAGGCTGATTTTACTAATATATTCAACGAATCCATTTTTGCCACCAACATAAACCGCTTCGCCTTTTCACTTTTGATACTGACTTCAACATATCGAATTGCCTTATTGGTTTTGCCAATAAAAACCCTGCCGCGCACCGATACAAAACTGTTCTTTTTGGTAGGTATTGCTTTAAAGCCTATCACATCAAAATCTTCCCCTTCATAAGTTTCGCTATCTAGGTATTTGAATTCAAAATCTTTAAGTTTTTCATCTTCAAAAGATTTTTCTAGCATCGCAAGGCGCATCAAATCTGTTGGTTTCATTGAGGCGGTTAACTCGCCTTTCTTATCATACATTTGGTGTTCGCGCACCTTGGTGCTAAACTCTGCTTTTTCACCCTGATAGCTTTTTAAATAGGCATCAAAGTCGAAATAGAAATAATGACTTCGGTGTCCGCTGCGCCTACTGAAGTCTTTAAACACCAATCGCATACGGCTGTAATCTGTAGGATAATTGTCTTTTACTTTTCTCACGGCAAGCTGCAACAGTTCTTTTGCTGCAAAGGGTGTAATGATTACTTCATTCAAATTATATTGATTGGCGCGCATAAATACATTGCCATTTATTTTTTTCAAACCTGTGATAGTTGTACGAAAACTTTCGTAACCAATATGCGAAAAAAAGATGCTGTCATTATCAGTTGCATCTTTAAAATTTACCAGATAAACTCCTTCGTCATTTGCATACATGCCTTGCTGTGTTAGGGGAACATAAACATTGGCATAAGATAGCGGATAGCCGGTTTCGGCATCGGTTAATGTGCCTTGGTAGTTTTCGTTTTGTGCAAAACTGTTGTTGGATGCAAGAAGTGCACAAACAAATGGTAGAAAGTATCTTATGGTTTTCATAGCGTGTTTATTGCTGATTTAATAAGTCGTTAGTTTCTGTTTCCAATTTATCCAAGTCTCTAATAATAATTTCATCTAAAACTGCATCCTAGCCACGCCTGATTCTATTTCTTGTATCCACGATTTTCCGTGCATTTGTAATAGATATGACAGGATTGCTTTTTGGAATTCTGTTGATTGCCTCGCCTATAATTTCAATATTTCTTTTGATGGCTCTTTTTCTTTTTTTATCTTTTTGAAACAGGAAGAAGTTTTTCTCTGCAGGCAAAAACTCTTTTATTTCATCAATAGCTTGTTTTACATCCAACATCCAAGCCTTAATTTCCACCTCCATATATAGTAACTTTTGTATGGTCAATTTGTTGCTTCAGCGCCTGATTTCGCAATGCTTTTTTTTCTAACAAATCAATGTTGCGATTGAGGATCGTTTCTAATTGAAATTTCAGATTGAAATATTTATCGGAGTATGAAAACGGGTCCATTTCATCCATATCAACTATTAAATCAATATCGCGTTCGGCAGTAAAATTATTTGTAACTACTGAGCCAAATGCAAATAATGTCTTAACCTTATTTGAAAAACAAAGTTGAGTTATGGCGTTATGATGTTGGTTTAGAAAATTCATCGGTTATTGATTCAAAGTTATCAAAATAATCATCGGTTGTGTTTTGGCTTATGTACCAAAAAGCAGATACCCACCGCAAACTTTGGAAAACATAAAGCCACTAATTTAGTTGTTGCGGCTGCGCACCGCTACTTTCAACCCCCGAACAACAGCAAAATATGTTTTACGAATTTATTGCTCCTGCCGATACCGAACTATTATTTGGCGATGAAAAATTTCATCCAAATCAAATAGGTACACACATTAAAATTTATAATGGCGAGCCTACCAATCTGCACGAGTTTGACATTGCTATTATCGGCATTGCCGATGGTCGTGGCTCGCTGGAGAATGAAGGCTGCATGACTGCCCCCAACGAGGTGCGCAAGCAACTCTACAAACTCTATCTTCCTTCAAAGCATACTTTTAAAGCAGTGGACTTGGGCAATGTGGCACCCGGTGCCACAGCCCGCGATACTTACTTTGCCCTAGCTGCTGTGGTGCTTAAATGTGTTACGCATAAAGTGGTGCCGATAATTATTGGTGGCAGCCACGACCTTACCTACGGGCAGTTTTTGGGTTATCAAGATTTGCAGGGAATGATAAACGTGGTGAATGTGGACGAGCGCATAGACATGGGTGCTTCGCCCGATGAGCCTATGAATTCTTCTTCGTTTTTGATGCACCTGCTGATGCACCAGCCGAATTATCTTTTCAACTACAGCCACCTCGGGCATCAAAGTTATATGAACGACCCCGGTGCGGTGGATACTTTGCAAAGCTTAAATTTTGATTGCTATCGCTTGGGTTTATTGCAAAATAATATGGAAGAAGTGGAGCCAATTCTGCGCGATGCCGATATGGTTTCTATTGACGTTAGTGTACTGCGCATGAGCGATGCACCGGCTCACGCGCAGGCTTCACCACATGGGTTTTATGGCGAGCAGCTTTGCCAAATAGCGCGCTATGCAGGCGTGAGCGATAAGGTGAGTTCCATTGGGTTTTATGAATTGAATCCGCACTATGACGTGAACCATCAAACTGCCCAATTGGTGGCACATGCTATTTGGTATTTTATCGAAGGCTATTACAATCGCAAAGACGATTCTCCGCAAGAAGACAATAACTACTATCGCTTTACAGTGAAGCTGGAAGAAGTGGATCACGAAATCATTTTTTGGAAAAGCAAACGCACAGAGCGTTGGTGGATGGAAATGCCTTTTCGCAACACAAAGTTTAGCCGCGAGCAGCATTTAATACCCTGTTCTTTTGCCGATTATCAACTTGCCTGCAACGAAGAGTTGCCCGATAAATGGATGAAGTATTTTACGAAGATGCTATGAGGAGATTTTGGGTTAATGGATATCTCTGATTTGATTTTATCCCTCCAACACTATATCAAACTGCACCAAGTCAATGAAATCTTTCACCCGCTCTTCAATATCGTGATGATTGAGTTCCTTTAATCTTTCTGTGCCAAATTTCTCCACGCAAAACGAAGCCATTGCAGAGCCATATATAATCGCACGTTTCATATTATCAAAACTAATGTCGCGCGTTTTATCCAAGTATCCAGCAAATCCACCAGCAAAAGTATCTCCTGCACCTGTAGGGTCAAAAACCTCCTCTAATGGGAGCGCAGGAGCAAAAAACACGTTGTTATCGTGAAACAGCAACGCACCATGCTCACCCTTTTTGATAACTAGATATTTTGGACCCATTGAAAGAATTTTTTTTGCTGCTTTTACCAAAGAGTATTCACCTGATAATTCGCGCGCTTCAGCATCATTAACAGCAAGAACATCTACGCGACTGATAACCTCTAATAATTTTTCTTTGTAAGAAGGAGTCATCCAAAAATTCATAGTGTCAAGTACAATTAGTTTTGGTTTATGTTTAAGTTGGTTTAAAACATTCAATTGCAAATTCGGATCAATGTTTCCAAGCAAAAGGATATCACTGTTTTGATAGCTTTCAGGAATAACTGGATTGAATTCTAATAATACATTCAAATCGGTAATTAGCGTATCACGTGTGTTCATATCCAAATGATATTTACCACTCCAAAAAAAACTTTTCTTACCTGCTTTTACTTCAATTCCTGTAATATCTACTCCTCTTGCTTTCAGCAATTCCAATTCATTCATGTCAAAATCATCGCCAATTACAGAGATAATATTTACCCTTTCGGAGAAAAAAGAGGCACTCCAGGCAATATATGTGGCGGCACCACCAACTATTTTATCTGTTTTGCCAAAAGGTGTTTCAATAGCGTCAAATGCAACAGTACCAACAGTTAGAAGACTCATTTTGATTGATTATTTTATGTGATTTATTATATGGATTTTGCTTCGCAGTCAAAATTTTCGGTGGCGAAGATTGGAGAATTCATTTGAACTTATACATTTGCAGTCCGATTTTTTAAAAGAAATACGGAATACGTTCTTTTTTAGTTTATCAGAGTAGAGGCTTGTTAATCTTGGTGCCGATAGCTATCGGCATTGGTTCAAGCCCCAAACATAATCGCTGAAAAAGGGAAAAGTTATTCCTCCTTAGCTCAGCTGGTTAAGTAGAGGCTTGTTAATCTTGGTGCCGATAGCTATCGGCATTGGTTCAAGCCCCA
>CAZKHZ010000031.1:13034-23602 GCA_964552715.1 uncultured Chitinophagaceae bacterium
AACATAATCGCTGAAAAAGGGAAAAGTTATTCCTCCTTAGCTCAGCTGGTTAGAGCACAAGACTGTTAATCTTGGGGTCCTTGGTTCGAGCCCAAGAGGGGGAGCAAAAGCCACCAAATAATGGTGGCTTTTTGCGTTATGGCATTCGTTTACATTCTTTATTCTTCAACTATAGACAAGTTCTACATTGGATTTACAACTGAAATTCCAGATGTAAGATTAGAACGTCATAACTCTGATTACTACGAAGACAAATTTACCGCTAATGGTAAACCTTGGGATTTATTTTTGAGCTTTGAGTGTGAATCTAAAGAACAAGCAAGAAAAATTGAAGCACACATAAAATCAATGAAGAGCCAAAAATATATACGCAATTTGGCTACGTATCCTGAAATAATCGAAAAGCTAAAATTGAAGTTTGCTTAACTCTTAATCTTGGTGCCGATAGCTATCGGCATTGGTTCGAGCCTGTCCACGATAGCTATCGGGAGGAAGCAAAAGCCACCATTATTTGGTGGCTTTTTGCGTTATGAAAACGACTTTAGATAATATTTTTTTTAAAAATCTATCACTCATCTCTATTATTCTTGCATCATATTTCATTATGCAACACATAGCCATTTTTGCTTCCGGTTCAGGAACAAACGCAAAGAAGATTGTTGAATATTTTGTTCACTCGGAGAAGATTAAAATCTCCTTGGTTGTGAGCAACAAAGTTGATGCAGGAGTTTTACAGGTTGCAAAGGATTTTGGATTGCCAAGTTTAGTAATTGACAAATATCAGTTAGCAAATGAAAGCCTAATGACTTCCTTATTGGAAAAACATAAAGTTGAATACATCATCCTTGCAGGATTTCTCTTATTGATTCCGGTTTTTTTGGTTAGAAATTTCGAGAAGCGAATTGTGAATATTCATCCTGCACTATTGCCCAATTATGGTGGAAAAGGTATGTATGGAAGGCATGTACACGAAGCTGTTTATAAAAACAAAGAGCACGAAAGCGGTATCTCAATTCACTTTGCCAGCGACCAATATGATGAAGGGGATATTATTTTTCAAAAATCTATTGCAATAAACGAAGGAGATACACCAGAAATAATCGCGCAAAAAGTGCAACAATTGGAGCATCAATTTTTCCCAAAAGTTATAGAGGAATTGATTTTGAAATCAATTTAGGTGGAAGATGCGAAACTATATTGCTTAGAATTTAACTAATTGATTTTTGGCAATTACATCAATATCTCCGAGTAATTTTCATCTCCCAGCCCGACAAACAGCGGATTAAGTGCTTGCAACATTGTGTTTGGCATAGGGGCTGTTTAGGCAAAAATTCAATTAAAATTTGCAACTGTTGAGGTGTAAGTGATTAGTTAAATAGATAATAAAACAAGACTGTTGCAAAACAAGGTTCACTTTTAGTCGTCAGTTTCTTTTTATTGCAGCGCATTAAAACACGAACCGATTTCAATGAAGGCATTGCTGATTTATCTTGTTACACTAATTAATCAACCGGCTCAGCAACCGCAACTTGGCAACGAGCCATTGCCTAAATTTCCAACCGAAGATTTTCGCTCGCCTGTGGATATACCTATTTCGCTGGCGGGTAACTTTGGCGAGCCGCGCAGGCTGCATTTTCACACAGGCTTGGACATTCGTACCAATCAACAGGAAGGTTTAAATATTTACTCGGTTGCCGATGGTTATGTCAGCCGCATCAACATCAGCGGTGGCGGCTATGGCAAGGCGGTTTACATCACCCACACCAATGGTTATGTGTCGGTGTATGCGCATCTGCAAAAGCTGGTGGGCAAGTTTGCCGAGCGGCTTGAGCAAGAGCAATACAAACAAGAATCTTTTGCCGTTGACTTTAACTTAAAGCCAAATGATTTGCCTGTGAAAAAGGGCGAGATTGTAGCTTTGAGCGGCAACACTGGAGGCAGCGCGGGTCCGCATCTGCACTTTGAAATTCGCGACACCTTTGAGCGACCTATCAACCCCATGCTGTTTGGCTATAATTTTACAGACAACATCAAACCAATCATTAGCTTTTTGAAGTTCTATGCGCAGGACGATAAGAAACTCTACAGCGATGGTTATCGCGTGCGCACCGTTGGCTCGCTCGGTAATTATCAGGTGAATACAGGCATGGTGAAAGTAAATGCCGATGCGGTAAGTGTTTCGGTAAATGCTTGGGATGGCATCAACGGCACAGGCAACTCGATGGGCGTGTATGGCATGAGGGTGTTGGTGGATAGCGTAAAGGCGTTTGAATTCAATATGAATCGAATGGCGTTTAGCGATAAGCGCTATGTTTTGAGCCATATTGACTATCCTATTTTTATGAATGAAGGCAGAAAGAGCTTTCATAAATGTTTTGTGGAGCCTGCCAATCAATGCCCTATTTATTGCGATGTAAACAACAACGGCATCATAGATTTAAGCGATGGAAAAGTGAAAGATGTAGTGATACAAGTGTATGATTTTGCAGGAAACATTTCCACCGTAAAATTTAAATTGGTGAAGGAAGATGCGGTAACTATTTTTCAGAAAAAGAAAATCAATTACTCTTTGATGTTTTTGCCTTTTCAGCGCAACCGCTGGGCTACAGATGAAGTAAGTTTTACGGTGATGGAAAAAACCATTTTCGACACCCTTCTTTTTAAATATAACATTGTGCAAACTGCCGAGCCTACGTTTTTTTCAAACATCCATCAACTGGATAAAGTAACTTCTTTGCTCATGGATTTTGCTTCGCTATTCATTAAAACCACCAAAGAACTTCCTAAAGGAAAAGAAGATAAAGCCGTGTTGATGTGGAAGAATGAATTTGGCGCGTGGGTGAGCAAGGGTGGTAAATTTGACGGCACGCACGTGGGCGGCAAGGTGCGCGAGTTTGGCGATTATGGAATTAAGATTGATACAGTGGCTCCGCGCATTAATCCTATAAATATTGTGCCCGGCAGAAACATGCGCCAGTATCGCAATGTGATTTTTACCATAGGCGATAACCTGAGCGGTATTACAGATTTTGATACATACATTGATGATAAATGGGTAATAACAGAATATGATGCTAAGGTGGCAAAACTGACCCATAAATTAGATATGAAACTTGCTGCGGGTGAACACACTTTTAAAGTGGTGGCAGTGGATGAAAGAAATAATAAGAGAGAATATTCGGTGAAGTTTAGGATGTAAAATTGGTCGCTCTGAAAATCAAAGCAACGTATGCAGTTGCCCAATATCGTCCAGCATAAAATCTGCAATCGCAAATTTTGGATTTTGTCTGTCATGCAAAGCAGGAATTGCCACACAATTCATTTTAGCTGCTTTTGCAGCAATCACGCCAAACAGCGAATCTTCAATTACTAAACATCTTTCGGGTTTTACACCCAATTGCTTAGCTGCTGATAAAAAAACTGCTGGATGCGGTTTTCCATAGGGTTCAAACTCTGCTGAAACTAAAGCCTCGAAAGCACCGTCATGTTGCAAACGTGAAGCCATTGCTTTTATTAATCGCAATGCTGATGAAGATGCCACTGCTAATTTTGCTCCGCTGCCTGCCGCATTACTGATTGCTTTGTGAACTCCTAAAAACAATGGAGCATCGTACAAAATATGATGCTCCATACGTTCAATTACTTCGGTAGCAACCTGTTCGGTTGTTTTGCCTTGCCATGGAAAACGATGGTACCAATACTCCACTACTTCATCAAACCGAAAGCCTGTGGTTTTCATACAATCGTCATCAGTGAGCAACAAGCCTACCGTTTTAAAAACTTCAATTTCCGCTTTGCGCCACCATGGTTCAGAGTCTATTAGCACTCCGTCCATGTCAAAAATTACGGCTTCATACTTCAGTATATTAAGCGGCATTTTTCACCTTAATAGGCTTGGCAGATTTTTTGATTTGATCGGCAAAAACTTTTGCTGGTTTAAATGCAGGAATGTAATGCTCTGGAATTTCGATAGCAACATTTTTCTTGATGTTTCTACCAATTTTTTTGGCGCGCTTTTTTAAAATAAAACTTCCAAAACCACGCACGTAAACGTTCTCTCCAGTTTTTAAAGAGTTCTTTACCTCCTTGAAAAATGCTTCAAGGGAAACTAACACATCCACCTTTGGAACGCCTGTCATTTCAGTAACTCGACTTACAATGTCTGCTTTTCTCATAACTGTACATTTTTAATAGTTAATAATAGTTTCGCGTCCGTTTTGTTCCCGAATATGCAATAAAAATTAGTTCCAAAACATTGTTTCCCAACATTTTATTTTTTTTCTTGTAAAATGAACTGGATATTATTTAACAAAATACGATTTGTAAATGTGTGTTAATGGTTATCCCGAGTAATAATTTTTTTACCAAAAATATTTTGTCGTGGAATGAAAATTCCAATCAACGAACTATGCCCTGGAAAGGAGAGAAGAATCCTTATCTGATTTGGCTGAGTGAAATCATCTTGCAACAAACGCGTGTGGAACAAGGCTTGCCATATTTTGAGGCTTTCAAGAAAAAATATCCAACGGTTCAACAACTCGCCAAAGCACCACAAGATGAAGTAATGAAATTGTGGCAAGGACTTGGTTACTACTCTCGAGCAAGAAATTTGCACTTTACAGCAAAGTACATTACCGAAAATTTGAAAGGAATTTTTCCTGATAATTTTCAATCCCTTCAACAATTAAAAGGTGTTGGTGCATATACCGCAGCTGCCATTGCTTCTTTTGCCTATGATGAGCCCGTGGCTGTAGTGGACGGAAATGTGATTCGAATTCTATCGCGCTACTTAGGTATTGAAATTCCTTTTGATACAACAGAGGGTAAAAAGAAATTTGCAGCACTTGCCCAGCAGCTAATCAGCGAAAAAAATCCTGCGGCATACAATCAAGCAATTATGGATTACGGTGCCACAGTTTGCACTCCACAAAACCCCGATTGTAATAACTGTGTATTGAATAAAAACTGTTTTGCTTTTGATAAAAGTATTGTTGAGTTATTGCCTGTTCGCAGTAAAAAATTGATAAAGAAGGAAAGGCACTTTTGTTACGTTATCATTCATCAACAGAACCAAACCTTCATTCGTCAGCGCACAGAAAATGACATTTGGAAACAGTTATATGAATTCCCTTTAATAGAAAGTGATTGTCCATTTGGAAAGGACATTCAACAGAATATTTTCAATCTTCTTGAAAAGAATGAGTTCAAAATCACACATCGCTCCGAAGTTTTTAAACAATTGCTTACACATCAAAAACTACTCATCAACTTTGTTGAAGTTGTGATGGATTCAGCACAATTACTTGACTTGGAAAAGAAGTACATTCGCGTAGCAAAAAGCAAACTGAAAAAATTTGCCTTTCCAAAAACGATTGCTGAGTATTTGCTACGTTTTGAATGAGTGCTTTTTACTCAAAATTCTAATAAAGGCTGTTTTAACTGGATTTGATGATTTCTAACAAATCCCAAAAACCTTTCGTATTTCAAAAATCCTTTTAGGTTCGCAGGGCTTTTTTAAAACAGGACAGAATTTAACAACAATCAATCAATAATCGTGGGAGAAAAAATCACCATTAGCAGAGGCAAATTGAAAGTGCCTAACAATCCCATCGTACCTTTCATTGAAGGCGATGGAACCGGACCAGACATCTGGCGTTCATCTGTGCGCGTGTTAGATGCTGCAGTTGCAAAAGCTTACAAAGGCAAACGCAAAATAGAGTGGAAAGAAGTATTGGCAGGCGAAAAGTCTTTCAACAAAACTGGCAGTTGGTTGCCTGATGAAACTTTGGATGCTTTCAGAGAATTTTTAGTAGGTATCAAAGGACCATTGACTACCCCTGTAGGTGGTGGAATTCGCTCTTTGAATGTTGCTTTGCGACAGATACTTGATTTATATGTATGCCTTCGCCCGGTGCAATACTATGAAGGAACACCTTCTCCGGTGAAACGCCCGGAGGCAGTTAACATGGTTATCTTCCGCGAAAACACCGAAGATATTTATGCTGGAATTGAATTTGCAGCAAGCACTTTAGAAGCTGCTGATGTATTGAAATTTCTGAAAAAAAGATTTGAAAAAGAATACAACAAAATTCGTTTCCACGATAAAAAACGTGGCAGAGAATATGCGCGAATAGCTAAGTTAACTAATGCAGACATTGATACAAATGTGGGTATCGGCATTAAAGCTGTTTCTAAATTAGGTTCTCAACGTTTGATTCGTTCGGCAATTGAATTCGTTATTTCTCAAAAGCGCAAAAGTTTGACTTTGGTGCATAAAGGCAACATCATGAAATACACCGAGGGTGCATTTCGCGACTGGGGTTATCAGCTTGCAGAAACTGAATTTGCTGACCAAACCTACACTTGGAACCAATGGGAAAGAACCAAAAAAGCAAAAGGAGAAGCCGCTGCAAACGAAGAACAAAAAGCTGCGCTTGCTTCAGGCAAAGTATTGATTAAAGATTCTATTGCCGATATCACTTTGCAACAAGTGCTTACCCGCCCCGAAGATTTTGATGTGATTGCAACATTGAATTTGAATGGCGATTATTTAAGCGATGCATTGGCTGCACAAGTTGGTGGCATTGGTATTGCACCAGGTGCAAACATTAACTATGTAACTGGTCACGCAATATTTGAAGCAACACATGGTACAGCACCAAAATATGCTGACTTAGATAAGGTAAATCCGGGTTCTGTGATTCTTTCGGGAGCCATGATGTTTGAATATTTAGGATGGGATGAAGCTGCTAAATTAATTCATAAAGGATTGAGCGGTGCCATTGCAAACAAACACGTTACTTATGATTTCGCTCGCTTGATGGAAGGCGCAACAGAAGTGAAATGCAGTGAGTTTGGCGAACAAATCATCAAACACTTTTAAGCAATAAACAATTGTAATATTCAAAAGGCTGCTTCAATCGAAGCAGCCTTTTTTGTTTAGAACATAGCATGCATCGTTCTCAAAAGAAATCACAAACAAAATTTTCAAATTATGGAATTCAATTACTAAACCATCTATTCGCCAAACAAACACAAACATGAAATTCATCTTATCTATTGCAGCCACAGCATTATTGTTCAATGCTGCTGCACAAAACAATCTGCCATCAAAAAAAGTAACGATTTATAAAAATGGTACTGCACTGATTGTAAACGAAGGAACTGCCAACACAAAAAACGGCAATGTGCTTTTGCCATTGCCCGACAAAGCAATTTATGGTGCATACTGGATTGGTGCTTCAAAAGAAAACGGCATTCGCAACCTAACTTTCAAAGTAGATACGCTTAAAAAAACGAAGCGTTGCGAAACGGTGCAAGACTATGTTGCGGCAAACGTGGGCAAGCAAGCCACTATTTATTTCACCGCTTCTAACCAAATAGACAAATCTCTTTCGGGTACCATCACCGATTTCAACCAACAAAATAATATGGTGAAAATAAAAACTGATAAAGGCAGTTCGTGGTTGAAAGCTGGTAGCATTTATCAGGTGGAATTTAAAGACACAGAAAACAATTCTTTTTTGGCTGACAGTTTGAAAAGAATGATTGTGTTGCAACCCGAAAAAACGGCAGCAACTGTTGCGCTGCAAGAGTTCTATTTACAAAGTGGCATGAATTGGATTCCTTCTTATTTTTTGAAATTGAAAGACAGTAAAAATGCACGCTTGGAAATGAAAGCTACCATTGAAAACGGAGGCGAAGCCATCAACAATGCCGAAATGGAATTGGTAGTTGGTTCACCGCAACTTGCCTTTGGTACAAAAGCCGACCCTATGACCTACGATTACCTTACCAATGATGGACCGCAAGGTGCTGCCGGTCGTAGCACAAACAACGCGCAATACATGTACAAGTCTATGCAGATGGAAGTTGCCGAAATGGATGATGCTTTTGAACAAAACTTCGACACTGAAGGAGAAAAGACAGGCGATTTATATTTCTACAAAATAGGCAAGGTTTCGTTAGCGAAAAATAGCAAAGGTAACTTCCCGATTTTTGCAAAAGAGATAGAGTATAAAGATAAATACGAGTGCACGATTCCTGATTATGTGAACTTCTTCAACAGTCGTTTTGCTAATACTGAAGAGAATAAGTACGATGTGTTTCACTCGCTTGAAATTAAGAATACAAGTGGCGTGCCTTTAACCTCCGCACCCATCATGGTTTTGAATGAAAAGGAACAGTTTTTAGCGCAAGACAACATGGGCTACACGCCTGCAGGAGCCAACACGGATGTGCGTCTTTCAAAAGCTATTGACATTGTAACTAAAAGCCAGGAAGAAGAAATTTCGCGCAACGATAACTTTAAAAAAGTGGGTAAGGCAACCTACGGTAAAGCCTTATTAAAAGGCACCATTACTATTGAGAATTTTCAAGCTGTTGCCACTACAGTAAACATCACTAAAAACGTAACTGGTGAAGTAGGCAAGCAAAGCGATGGCGGATTAGTAACTAAAAAGAAAAGCTATTACACTTCTATCAATCCCGAGTCGCAAATTAAATGGGATGTGTCTTTAAAGGCTAATGAGAAAAAGACGATTAGCTACGAGTACGAAGTGATGTATGGGTTGTAATATATTATCAAGGAACTAAAGAAAGCAAGTCTTCTAATTCGCTATCGGAAAGAGAATCCTTTTCGGATTTATCGTAAATAGAAAGCAGATAAACGGTATTTTCTGAAATGGTGAAGTTTGTAATAACCCTTGCCCCACCAGACTTTCCTTTTCCTTTAGATGCTATAGCAATTCTGATTTTAAAGCAACGCTTGCTAATTTTTGTGCCTTGTTCTGGATTTTGCTCTAAGGCATCAATTAGTGCAGCAAATTCTTCCTTAACGAAGGATATTTTTTCACCAGTAGCTTTAGTTGTTTATCAAAAGGGGGAATGGTTAATACATTACAATTCATCTAATAATTCTCTTGCTGGGCGTGCTTTTAATTTTCCCTTTTTAACCAGTTTCAAGTTGTCAACTGCTTCTCTCATTTCACTAATCAATTGCATTTTTTCTTCACTCAAGGGCTGAGTTTTGATGAAAGAAAAACTCTTTAGCAATTCCATAACAAATGGAACTTTAGAATCTTTAATATCAAGTATAACCTTCATAAAATAACTTTGAGCAAATGTAATTGAAATGTTGCAATAGCATTTAACCCGAAGAATTATCGCATGACTAAAATTGTTACCTATGCAAAACAATTTAAGTTCCATGTCAGCAAACACCTTTGGTAAATTTTTCAGCATCACCACTTTTGGCGAAAGCCACGGCAAGGCTATTGGTGTGGTGATTGATGGCTGCCCTGCTGGATTAAAAATTGATGTTGATTTTATTCAGCAGGAAATGGATAGGCGCAAGCCTGGGCAATCTGCCATTACCACACAGCGAAGCGAAGACGATATTGTGCATATTATGAGTGGTGTGTTTGAGGGTGTTTCGCTTGGCACACCCATTGCCCTAATCATCCATAATAAAGACAGCAAGCCCGAAGATTACGAACACTTGAAACATGCCTTTCGCCCATCACATGCTGACTATACTTGGCAGCAAAAGTTTGGCATACGCGACCATCGCGGTGGGGGTAGAAGCAGCGCGCGTGAAACTGCCGCAAGGGTTGCCGCTGGTGCAATTGCAAAGTTGTTTTTACAACATTATGGTATAAAAATTTCAGCCTTTGTTTCGCAAGTTGGCAATATCAAAATTGACAAACCTTACACCGAATTAGTTCTTACAGAAACCGAAGCCAACATGGTGCGTTGCCCTGATGCAGCAATTGCCGAAAAAATGATTGAAGCCATACAAGATGCACGCGCAAAGGGCGACACGATGGGCGGTATAGTTTGCTGTGTGGCGCAGGGTGTGCCAGTGGGCTTGGGCGAGCCGGTGTTTGATAAACTGCAAGCTGAATTGGCAAAAGCCATGTTGAGCATTAATGCCGTGAAAGGTTTTGAATATGGCAGCGGCTTTGCGGCAGCAGCCATGATGGGAAGCGAACACAACGATGTGTTTGTGAGCGAAAACCAAAATGTGAGCACGCTCAGCAACTACTCTGGCGGCATACAAGGCGGCATTAGCAACGGCATGGATATTTACTTTAATGTGGCTTTTAAACCAGTGGCTACCATCATGCAACCGCAGCAGACTGTGGATGACAGCGGCAACGAAATAATACTTGAAAATAAAGGCAGGCATGACCCGTGTGTGGTGCCGCGCGCGGTGCCTATTGTGGAGGCTATGGCGGCTTTGGTGCTGGCGGATATGTTGCTGAGAAGCAGGGTATCTAAATTGTAAGTTGTAGTTTTTTAGACTGCTACGGGAATTCCATTTTTCTCTTATGATTTCTTTCAATGTGCGGCACTGAGACAACAGCTGGGGGCGCGATATTGAATGGGGCGGGGCGCTCTTGTTTTAGCCCTCTATATTTTCAACAAAAAAAGAAATGATGAATAGCCTTGTTCGGGCATTCAAATTTTAAGAGTTTCCTCCCTCTGGATCTCCCTTCCCGCCTTTGGCGGTATTTGCGCAGGCTACAACACGAGGGAGACAATTGGATGAATTTCCGAAGAAGGCT
>CAZKHZ010000032.1:0-4274 GCA_964552715.1 uncultured Chitinophagaceae bacterium
GTTTAGTTTTACTGAAATGCTAGTTTACTCTTATTGCAACAATGCTTGAGTAATTAAACCAACCATCATCGTTTCCATTCGCTGCTCAGGTTTTTTTAGAGCCTCAAACAATTTATGTAAGCCCTCGCCAAAATACATACCATGCTTTGCACGATTACCACCTCCAGTTATCGCCTTCACCTTCGCTTTTAACCCACACTTTAGATGCCGAAAAAAATCCGCAAACCATAGCCTTTTTTGATGGCATGGCAACATCGCTTCAGCTTGTAAGCCAATTTGAAATTGAGCTATCAACAGCCAACCCTTTCAGCTTTTTAATCTATCCTTTTCAGGCAAACACCTTGCCATTTCATTATGCCGATAACGAGCTAAAGTTCTTGCTACCCTACATGTTGCCAACCGATTTTTCTCTCCCAATAATACAATATGCTGAAGCTTTAGCGCACGCTACCAACCATGATACACTAATGTTTTTAGGACAACTAATTCAACGCATCAGCAGCGAATTTGCTTACGAATTCCGAGAACAAGGCGAGCCAAAATCACCATCACAAGTTTGGGCACACCAAAATGGCTCGTGCCGCGATTTCGCTAATTTTTGTATGGACGTTTGCCGACACCACGGCATAGCTGCGCGTTTTGTTAGCGGTTATTTTTATAGCGGCAAAGCCGAAGAAAGACACTTGCACGGATGGGTAGAAGTTTACCTGCCCGGTGGCGGTTGGCGCGGTATTGACCCAACCCAAGGCGTGTGGGCAGACGAACATTACATACCATTGGCTACGGCTGCCAATCCTACCAAGGTGGCACCCATTTGTGGCAGTTACCGGGGCAATGCCACTCAAACTATGTTTGCTGAGGTTACAATGCAGCTTCTACATTAAACAATTCACTTCTTAGCCTTTTCCATTTTCATCAACGCAAATTACTCAATAGACGGTTGCTGTGAAGGGATTATTGGGGATAGACATTGTGGGGAAGCAAAATGGGAATTTCAGTGTATAACAATATACAAATAGCATTGACGCATTTAGTTTATAAACCGACCGGGCACGATTTATCTGTTTATTCTTTCAAACGGTGCTTATACTTTGGGCATTGTGGTCAAGACGGGCATTGAGTGCTTTGCTTAAAAAGTCAGGATAAGGAGAGTCGTTTTATAAAGATATAGAGGGCAATCCTTTTCAAACATTTTTCCCGATATGCTTTTTGCCGAAGGAAATCCTGATGGAATATAACACGCATTTGAATTACAAGGAATTTGCGAGGCAAGTGAAATATTGCGATTAATGAGTATTAGTGATACGCTCAAAAATAAAATGAAGTTGGCAGTAGGTAGTTTGAATTTTTATGGGATTCTATTTTTTTGATTTAAGCAGAGATTTTGTATGATGAGATACTAAGTATAGGGCAATAAAATACTTGGTTTGTTATTCAGATAAAGTAATTTGTAAAACTACTTTAGCGCAAGATTATCAAAACATTAATTATGAAGGCAAATCTACCAGTCATTAGCTTTTTTCTTTGCTGCTTTAGCTTGTCAAATTTAAAAGCGCAAACTAGCTTCTTTGACTACACAGGTGGCGACCAATCTTACACCGTTCCTGCAGGTGTTTCAACCATAACTATAAAGATGTGGGGTGCCGGTGGGGGGGGAGGTGAAAATGGTTCTGACGGTGGTGTTGGTGGTGGTGGTGCTTACGTTACAGGCACATTATGTGTAACACCAGGGGCAACTTTTACTGTAGTGGTAGGCGGAGGCGGTGGCGCAGGAGGAAATGCTACTAGCAAATCAAATGTTTATGGTGGTGGCGGTGCCAGCCGCGATAGGCCTTGGGACGGTGGCGGTGGCGGTGGAAGAACTGCATTAAGAAGAAATAGTACAGGCGTTGAAGTTGCCATTGCAGGTGCAGGTGCAGGAGGCGGCTCGCGAGGTAATCGTGCAGGTGGCGCAGGTGGTGGTGTGGGTGCTAACGGAGGAAAAGGCGATAACTGTGGATCTTATGGAAGAGGTGGAAATGCTGATGGAACGGTGCCTGGTGGTGGCAATAATAGTTCTGGTACTGCATGGAATAGTTTTGTAGGTGGCAGCGGGGGAAATGCTGAACAACTAAATTCAGATAATAGTGGTGGTGGTGGTGGCGGTGGCTTTGGCGGTGGTCAAGGCGGCTGCACTGGTGGTAATGATAGCGGTGGCGGTGGCGGTGGTTCATCACGGTTAGATGGATTTACTGCTTCGGGTACACTATCGGGCAGCGGACAAGCAGCAGGAAATGCTGGAGATGGCGATAATGGAAATCAATATGGTAGAGGTGGCAACAGAAATACTTTTGGGCAAAATGGAAGGGTAGTTATTCGTATTACACCGGGTACTTCATTAGGTGCAATTTCAGGTACACCATCTGCCTGTTTCAACGGTTCTACCCAATTAAGTAATGCCACAGCCGGTGGAACTTGGGGCAGCAACAATACAAACATTGCCAATGTAAGCGGCACAGGTTTGGTAAGTGGTGTAGCTGCCGGACAAACAACTATTACTTATACTTTAACTACCGCTTGTGGTACTCAAAGTGTCAGCCAATTAGTGACTATTACCGGACTACCAACTGTAGCTGCAATTACAGGAACACAAACCGCTTGTGTAAATGGCACTACCCAATTTTCAAATACAACTGCGGGTGGCATGTGGAGTAGTGATAATACAGGTGTAGCCGATGTAAATAGTGCAGGATTGGTTTCTGGTGTAAGTGTTGGAGGCGCAACCATCAGCTATGCAGTATCTGGAACCTGCGGAACAACAACTGTTTCGCGAACAGTAAATGTCACTGCAACGCCTTCACTTCCTGCTATCACTGGAATACCATCGGCTTGTGTAGGGGCAACCACGCAATTAGCCAACTCAATAAGTGGCGGAACATGGAGCAGCAACAATACAAATGTGGCATCGGTGAATAGTGCATCAGGCTTAGTAGTTGGTGAAGCAGGCGGTCAGGCAACTATTACATATTCTGTAACTGATAATTGCGGTACTGCAACTGCCACACAATTAGTAACAATTAATACTGTGCCAGTGGTGCAGCCAATCACAGGAGTTTTTAATGTTTGTGTAGGGGCAACTACACAATTGGCAAATGCAACACCCAATGGTGTGTGGAGCAATAACAACAATAATGCAACTGTGAGCAATACAGGTTTGGTATCAGGTGTTGCAGCAGGAACAACAACTATAAGCTATGCAGTAACTGGCACTTGTGGCACTACTACTGTTTCAGAAAATATTACCGTTGATGCACTGCCAATTCTTCCTGCTATAACAGGAACACTAACAATATGTACAGGTGCAACTTCACAACTTTCAAATACTGTTTCAGGTGGCACTTGGAACAGTGGCAGTCAGCAAATAGCTTCAATTGATGTCAACTCAGGTTTAGCAAATGGAATAGCATCAGGCGCATCAACTATTACCTATACTGCAACTGTAAATGGATGCACTTCATTTACTCAAGCTACTTTAAATGTAACACCATTACCAGTGGTAACTTCTGCCACGCCAACAGATGTGCTGTGCAATGGTGGCAACACAGGAAGCATTATGGTTGCAGGTGGTTCAGGCACTCCTCCTTATACTTACTCTATCAACAACGGTCAATCTTTTCAAAACAACACCACCTTTAATGGCTTAATTGCCGCAAGTTATACGGTGGCTATTTCTGATGCTTTGGGATGCTCTGCCGCATTTGCATTCAATCCGGTAACGGTAGGTGAACCAAATGTGATTTCACAAACCAACACCATTGACACCGCAAGTTGTGCCAATGTTTTTGATGGAAAAATTACCGTTAATGTTACAGGTGGAACTCAGCCATATTCATATTCTTTAAACGGAGGCGCAACTCAACCGGGCAATATTTTCAGCGGATTGTTAGCAGGAAATTATACCGTGCAAGTGATAGATGCTAAAGGTTGTACCAATGTTTCTAACGAAACTATTGACACTGCTTTTTCGGTAACGGCAAGTATTGTTGCACAAACGCCCGTTACATGTTTTGGTGCGGCAAACGGCTCAGTGGAAGTGCAATTGAGTGGTGGCTTACAACCTTATGCTTATTCAATTAATGGCGTTCAATTTGTTGCATCACCAATATTTAGCGGTTTAAGTTCTGGCAATTATTTAATCACACTTCGCGATTCAAAAGGTTGTACAGATTTTGTTTCTGTAAACATTGCAGAACCTGCGGCTGTAAGTATTGCGCTTGATAGCGTTGCAAATGTCT
>CAZKHZ010000032.1:4284-20073 GCA_964552715.1 uncultured Chitinophagaceae bacterium
CAAATGTCTTATGCGGTGGCGATTCAACGGGAAGTATTTTTGTAACTGCAACAGGAGGCACTGCTCCATTTTTGTTTGCTTGGAACAATGGTTTGAACACCGAAGATATTTCTGGTGTAAAGGCAGGCACTTACAGACTAACCGTTACTGATGCTAACAGTTGCACAGGCACAGTTACCACCAATGTATCACAGCCGCTTCAGCTTTTTGCCATAGTAGCATCCTATCAAAATGTGTTGTGCAGTGGCGATTCTTCGGGCTATGTAGATATTTCGGTGAGTGGTGGAACCCCGCCATATAATTTTGAATGGAATACAGGTGCAAATACTGAGGATATTACAAAACTTGTGGATGGTGTTTATACCATCACTGTGGCAGATAATAACGGTTGTTCAATATCGGTAACAAAACAACTTACTCAACCTGCTGCATTGCAAGTAACCTCCAATGCAACCAATGCAGTTTGTTTTGGTGGTGCAGGAAGTATAGATGTAACCACAACAGGTGGTGCACAACCTTACAAATTTGTATGGAGCAACGGAGCCACTACCGAAGATTTGCAAAGTGTTTCGGCTGGTGCTTACATTCTTACAGTTACTGATAATAATAATTGCTCAAAGCAAGTGGTTACCACAGTTTCTTCGGCTACAGCAATTAGTATTGCTGGCGTTGTTACTAATACATCTTGCACTGGAGGAAACATTGGTGCGGTAGATATTTCAGTAACAGGCGGAAGTGGTAATTACACCTATCAATGGAGCAGCAATGCTGGCAGTGCCACTTCGCAAGATGTAACTGGATTAAGTGCGGGAATTTACACCGTAACAGTTACAGATGCTTCTCTCTGCACTCAAGTAGCTTCGTTTGAAGTGGTTGCAACTTCCAACCAAATTATTGCTGACTTGGCTGAAGTAAATCCAGTTTGTAGCGATGGTAATAATGGCTTTATCACAGTTTTTGTAACCGGTGGCACAGCGCCCTACATCTATATTTGGAGTAATGGACAAACTAAAAATACTACCTCAAATTTAACGAGTGGAACTTACACTGTAACTATTACCGATGCCAAGGGATGCAGCACTACTTCCAATGGCGTAATTGTTGAACCACAGCCTATTGATATTTCTGTTTTGACAACTGGGTCAAAGTGTTCAAATATTGGCAGTGGAGCAGTTAACGTAAGTGTTTTGGGTGGTAAAGCACCATTTACTTATCAACTGAACGGTGTAGTTCAATCATCAAATGAGTTTGGAAATTTACTACCCGGCAATTACACAATAATGGTGCGCGATGCCAATGGATGCGAAGCCGTTACATCCATCACTATTGAGCAATCTTCGGTGTATTCTGTAAGCCTTTCTGCCGACAAGATTTTGATTTTAAGTGGCATGGAATCACAACTTACAGCAAAAGTAATTTCGGATGCGCCTGTGCTGAATTATTTCTGGAGTCCATTAGGTAGTTTAAGTTATGAAGGTTGTGGCGATACATTAAATTGCCCAAACCCTAAGGTAGCACCATCGGTTACAACTATTTACACAGTTACAGTTTTAAATGCCGATTCATGTATTACCTCTGATACAATTTTCATTGCAGTGAGCAATCAACCCTCCACCTTTTTTCCTACTGCCTTCACTCCAAATGGCGATGGACTGAATGACCGTTTTGAGTTTGACATTTTGGGTGCTAAATCTGCGGATGTAAGCATTTACAATCGTTGGGGAAATTTAGTTTTTGCCAGTCCTGATCAACCCAATGGTATTTCAAATAAAGATGGATGGGATGGCAGTTTTAAAGGGAAACTACTTGAATACGATACGTACGTTTATTCGATTGTGGTAGGCTATTTTGATGGCGCAGAAAAACGCTTTACTGGCACAGTTGCCTTAATGAAATAGAAAGTTGTTTTTTGCCTTTACATAAAAGCGGTGCAAAAATATTTTGCACCGCTTTTGTGTTTTTATGTGTCAATAATTGATTGTGTTTTTGAGTAAGATACTTTTTCGATTGATAACTTTTAGCTACAAAATTGGATTGTCAATAAAGAAGCGCACATTACCAGCACTGTCTTTAGACTGCTCCTTGAGGCGATTAAAATGGTCGAGCTTATCGGTAATGATAAAGAACATGTATTCATCAAAAATGAGGCTGTCTTTTACCTTTGCATAAGGGTCGCCAGCGTAAGAATTCATAACTATTAAATGATTTTTGTGTTGCTTGCTGTAATTATAAGCTACTCCTCGCAGCAGCGTGTTTACCTCCTCGGGCGAGCCGCAGAGGCAAAAAGGATACAACAAATGGTCGGTGAGTTTCATAGATGAAACCAATTTAAAAAGCCCCTTTGGATTCTCCAATACAAACTGAAAATAGTCGCCCCAGTTCATGGCAACACAAGCTGCAGCAATATTGCCATTGGTATCTAACGTCATCAGCACCTTGCTGGTTTTAGAATAGCTTTTGAGGCTGTTTATCATCTTCAAAAACTCTTCTACGTTATGATACAATTGAAAAACGTAGTTCGCTGTTTGTTGGTTCAACAAATGATACATTTCGCGAAGGCGGGCTTCATCGTTGGTGATGTCCACCAATTTTGCAGCGGCTGATTTGCGCCTAAAAAAACGACTGATAATGGTGTTATTCTT
Source organism: uncultured Chitinophagaceae bacterium (assembly GCA_964552715.1). Taxonomy (GTDB): domain Bacteria; phylum Bacteroidota; class Bacteroidia; order Chitinophagales; family LD1; genus UBA7692. Next base: position 6,927 of record CAZKHZ010000032.1, read on the forward strand.
GATGGAAAAACGCTCAAAATGCTTTTGGTATTTTTTGGAATTAGTTACCAGTGCATCTACTATGGCTTGGTTTTCTTTTCCCATAGAGGCGTAAGCAAAATGTAGCCCATAAACATCTACCAAACTATGCAGCACCGAAAACACAAGCGTAAAAATCTTCTTGCGTCTATATACCTTTTCGCCTGCTTCGGTGCGCCCGCTAATGCGCAACATGTTGTAGTAAAATCCTTCGTGGGTTTTGCCATCCAAATCTTTAAAGTCAAACACATTGGCGTGAATATAGCAGGTGAGCCAATAGTCCTTAGGTCCATTGCTATCACTGGTTTTTGGATGCAACACCACCACCACTATAGCTCGGTCATTTACCTCGGCTACCGAGTTAGGAAAGTTATGAAAATAAGCCTGAAAGCTAATCTTGCCCTCACCCTTTTCTGTCTGATGTTTTTCGGCTACCGATATTACCTCTCGGCATTGTTCAAAGAAATAATCCTGATTGCTCTGATAGCCAAACTGCGAAAGAATTTCGCCCACATTGCCCATCTCTTTCATCGGGAAAGCCAGTATCAGCAGCGGGCTATCAAACACATCCTCCGACTCTATGGGTATTGTTTTGTAATCATAGCCCGTAGCAGTTTTGTCGCCTATGTAGAAATATTCTCGGTGTTTCATTTCGATATTTAAAATGTTGATTTGCAAAGTATCATTTGTAACCACAACATTAAAAAATATTTACACAAATAGAATTACATCGTGAACACAATGCTGTTTAAAGCATGCTTTATACGAGACAATGCGAGGAAAAGATATTAGCCCCGAAGGCTTTCGGGATAAACTCCTAGCCCGACCTGACCCAGATATTTATTGTGGATGGAGATCTCACATGATTGTAATATTTTGTTCGCTGAAAATTATATTGCCAAAAAAATGACCCTTAGGAAGAAATTTTTAAAAGCTACACTCGTTAAATAACATTCCCGTAACACAAATTCATCATCTTTGCGCACTCAAATTAAATTTATGAAGATACTTTTTACACTGTTCGCTATTGCCTTTTCAATTTCTGCCTTTTGTCAAAACGAAGTCAAGTTTATGCTTTCGGGAGGATTGACACCCACAACGGTTGAGTTAAGAGCAAAACTAAGCGACACTAGCAACAATGTTCGCGCGGTGGTTTCTACTACCAATCCATTAACTGCACCTTTTATTTACAGCAATGTTTCTGCTGCAACGACTGGAAATAATTTAGTTATACCAATCAGCGTTACGGGGCTTTCGCCTGCTACAAAATATTATTACGCTTTTGAGTCGAAAGGAGTTTTGGATAATAGTGGTGATGATATTGGCACATTTACGACACCTGCTGTGGGTCCTCAAAGTTTTTCGTTTGTGGTTGGTTCTTGCAATCAAACTCCAGCTACCACCACCTATAAAGACTATACTAAATACAATGCTTTGTTTTATACCATGCTAGGTGACTTACATTATAAAGATCCATGCGATCAACAAATTTCATTTCACCGTGACCCTTATGAGAACAATGTGTTCAATCAACAATTTCAACGAGATGCTTTTCGTGATTTGCCTTTAGCGTATGTTTGGGATGACCACGACTATTGTGGCAATGATGATGTAGGCGACCAACTTCCTGGCACTGCAAATGCACGCCAAACTTACCGCGACTACATTCCTCATTATCCGCTTGCTGCGGGTCCTGGTAATCAACCAATTTATCAATCGTTTGAAATTGGCAGAGTGAAATTTATTTTCACTGATTTACGAAGCCCTGTAATAGTTGGAAGCACTGCAATGGGAACTGCACAGAAGGCTTGGTTTAAACAACAAGTGTTGGATGCGCGAGACCGCAACTTGATGATTGCTTGGGCAAGTTCATATTCATGGTATGGATTTTTAGCTGACAATTGGGGCGGGTATACAGATGAGCGCACAGAGTTGACAGAGTTTTTTCGTGACAGTAGCATTGCCAATATGTTTATTATGAATGGAGATGCACACATGTCTGCCTTGGATAATGGCATCAATGGAGACTTTACAACTGCTAAAAATCTACCTTACCGCTATCCATTAATTCACGCAGGACCGATAGAAAACACTTGTTCGTTTAAAGGTGGAACGTACAGTGAAGGCACTTTTTACACATGGTTTCAAAGACGTCAACAGTATGGAGTGGTGAGTGTGAATGATAATGGTGGCGACAGCGTTTGTGTTACCATGGATTTGTATCGTATTGAAAACAGTGTAACATCTAAATTAGGTAGTTACTCGTTTTGCAGAAAGTTAGGCGCGGTTCAAACCTCCATCACTGAACTGGAAGAGAACTCATTTGAATTGTTTCCAAATCCGAGTAACGGAATTTTCAATATCAGATTTAAAACAATTGAAAAAGCTGTGATTGATGTGTATAGTGCAGAAGGAAAGTTTGTAAAACATATTGATGTGGACGATGCAGCTTATCATCCAATTGATTTATCGGAGCAAGCAAAGGGTGTTTATATCGCTAAGGTGAAAACATCAAAAGGCACATTTGCAAAGCGATTGATAATTAATAGATAGTTGTACTTGCCTTTTATAAAGAGCCGATAGCGCAAGCTATCGGCTCTTTTTGTAATACACTCCTTCGGCAAGTCATTCTATTATCTCGCTTTGGAGGGGAGATTTAGTGGGAGGAAAAACTGAAAAGAAATTAATTATATGGGTATCAAAGTGTCTCTAGGATTAGTTGCTATTGCAACTTCTTTTATTGCTTGTAATAATGATAGAACAGATTCAAACAAAGGTGATTTGTTTGAATCTGTCTCTCCAAATTTTTCTACGCAGGTGCCATTGATGCCTGATGGTTTTACTTACCAAATTCTGTTTATGACAGGTGATGAAGTGGTGACTAATGACGGACAAAAAACCGCCTCTAAAAGCAATCATGACTTTGTAACTTATATACCTATTGAAGGAAGCAACGAACATGGTTATTTGTATGTAGGGCATGAATCGCACGATACAAACAATATACTAGGCGATGGTGGAGCGGGAACTATTTTTGAAGTTAAAAAGCAAGATACCACATGGACAGTTATTGGCGACAAACATGCTATTGATTTCTCTTCAGTTGGGTACACCTTGCGCAACTGCGGTGGCACATTAGCTCCATCAAATACTATACTTACAGCCGAAGAATGCGAGCCCAAAAGCAACCTAGATTTGCTTACAAAACATGAATTTAGAGACACAACTGATTTGAATGGACGTAAACGTTACCTTAATTACGGATGGATGGTTGAGGTGGATCCAACTTCCAAAAAGGCAACACAAAAATTGTGGCAAATGGGACGCTACGAGCATGAGGATGCGCAGTGTATGCCCGATGGCAAAACAGTTTATTTAACGGATGATGCTACACCTGCTGTGTTGTTCAAATTTGTGGCTCAAGAAAAGAACCAATATGATGAAGGACAACTCTATGCCTATAAACAAAGCGATGATGCGCAAAGTGGCTCGTGGTTGGAATTGCCCATGCAAATTGATTCTATGCTTGTGGCGCGGGATGTTGCCATTAAAAAAGGTGCCACACTTTTTGTACGTCACGAATGGATAGAGGCAGTTGGCGATAAATTATATATTACCGAAACAGGAAACGATAAAATTGATTTTGAACATGCAATAAAAATGGGTGGCAAGCCGGCAGCACATTTTAATAATTTAAAGAATGGTGAATACACCTACAGCGACCCTTACGGACGATTGTTGGTGCTAGATTTAAACACAAATAAGGTTGAGTCATTTTTGAATGGTGGCATTATTAATAATGACACGCTTCAATGTTTTTCTAATCCTGACGCACTTACTGCTGTAGTAAAAAACGGCAAAACTTATCTTGTAATAAGTGAAGATATAAATGGCGCAACTGGCTTTAATAGAAATGGGAATTCAACAGATGGTAAAACATTCAATGAAGTTTACTTTTTAGACATCGCCATCCAGCAACCTAAACTTACTGATTTGAAACGCTTTATGGTGGGTCCACGCGGTTGCGAAACCACAGGCGATATGTTTACGCCCGATGGTAAAAGCTATTTTCTTTCCATTCAAAGTCCAGCAAGTGATAACCAACCACCATTTAATAAGAGTGGTGTGATAGCGATTAACTGGAAATGAAATGTAAGTTGATATGCGCTTTACATAACAAACACTTTATGTAATCTTAATCTTGTTAGGATTTCAGCCGATATACATTTGCGCTCCTCTAAAAATACGATGCGCAACGCTATATCCTTCTGCTTTTTCACTATTTACATTTCTCTTTCATTCTCTCAGAGCGCAAGCATTAAGGGAAGGCTGTTTGGCAATAATGATGCCCTGCCTGGTGCTACCGTAAAAATTGAAGGAACAACTTTGGGTGCCATCACCGAAATGGATGGAAGTTTCATTATCACTAATCTTTCTGCTGGAAAGAAAACGCTGGTATGTACTTACCTTGGTTTTAATACATTGAAGAAGGAAATTGACCTTTCAGAAAATCAAAAATTGGACTTGGGAAAGGTTGAACTGAAGGAAAGTGCACTTCAATTAAAAGATGTGGAAGTTACGGGCAGGCTGCGTCAGGCAAGCGAGTCGAAAGCGATTAATATGATGCACACCTCTTCTAAAACCATTACGGTTCTTTCGAGCGAAACCATTAAAAAACTACCAGATAAAAATGCTGCTGAAACGGTGAAAAGAGTTGCAGGTGTTGGCATTCAGAATAATAAAGGGGAAGGTAGTTTTGTTTCGTTGCGCGGCACACCACACGACTGGACGGCTACACTCATTAATGGTCATCGCCTACCCGTGGCGGATGAAGAAAATGCGACACGGTCGTTTGAGTTTGAGGTGTTGCCATCTGAATTGGTGGATTATGTGATTGTTACAAGAACAATTACACCAGATATTGAAGGAGATAATATTGGTGGTGCCATCAATTTTATGACACGTGGGGCAGTTGAAAAAAGAACGCTTCAAATAAATGCCAGCGGTGGCGTAAATGTATTAGCAAGAAAACCAACATGGAACATTAACTTTTTATTTGGCGACAGAACCAAAGACGGAAAGTTCAGCTACGTTATTAACGGAAGCTATTATGGCAGATATTATGGAGCGCAAGGCTACAGAGTTTATTACGACCCTTTCTTTAATCACTCCATCAATCAATTTCATTTAAAAGATTATCACGGTTTGCGCCAAACTTTTGGCGGTAGCGGTGCCTTTGAATACAAGCATAAAACCATAAAAGTAGGTGGCAACTTTATGTTTGGTTATATGACTGATGACAAATACCAAAAGCGGACTTTGTTTAACTATGATGATGGCTCGGGCTCCCGGGTTCGCTTGCAAAATGTACATGGGGTTTTGAAGCGACAATTATTTGGTGGTGAATTAACTTTTGAGCATCAGGCATCCGAAAATTTTAAATGGACTGTGCGCCTGGCTACCTTTCATAATAAGTTTGAGTATGGCAATGCACCATACAATAAGAAGGATAAACGAAATGGCTACTTTGCAGTAGATTTTATTAGCCCGCTCTTAGATTATGCCGACAGAGATTCCATTACTCTTTATGGCGATAAATTTCTGCCAACCGACAGTGGCTTAAATTTTGGCAAACTGCTGGATATTGATAACCCTTATGGCAGAGGTGACAATTGGAAAAACATTCAACCAAAACCTGTTGACCAATTAACTGGGGAAGCTTTTACGAATGCGCGCGCAAGCGAGTTTAGATTATATGAAGCTTTCAGCGAAACTAATACCACTTGGGAACGCGACCCCATTGTGGCGCAAACAGATTTTCATTACCAAATTAATAATGCAGTAAAGTTGCAATTCGGGGCGAAATTCAGAATGAAGGAGGGCTATCGCTCCCTATCATTTCACGAATGGAAATTGCGTATTCAACCCCCGCAATATCCATCAGACCCTCGATATCTTACTTCGTATTTTCAGACAGAAAGTTTTAATGAAAGTGTTGGTTTTCTGCCCGAGATGGGACGCCCATACAAAGATGGAATGTATCCTTTTTTGACAGATAAAGAACTCAACAACTTTATCTATAAACTAGCAGATACTTTATACGATTTTCCTATGCAGCCGGGCAATGATAACTGGCGATTGTGGATAGGCTCTAAATATCAGTACAAAGAGTTTCAAACAGCGGGTTATGCTATGGTTGATGCCAAAATTGGAGATAAGGTTATGATAGTAGGTGGATTGAGAGTAGAGCATACTTTTCTCAATCAAATTTCTGATACAAGCGCTTTAATTCCTGTAGATACTGTGGTGGAATTTAATGGTCAGGTTTCGCCTATTAAATATTATCCATCAATCACACAGACGAATAAGCGGAGTTATGTTGCGTTTCTACCATCAGTTAATTTGACTTATGCCATTACTCCCAAAATGAATTTTCGCGCTGCGGTTTCGCGCACATTCCACCGTCCTAATTTTGAGGAAAGCAAACCCGGAGGTCCTTTGTATAAATACATTGAGCAAGAATTCATTTTTGGCAATAGAAACATTAAGCCTGCATACTCCATCAACTTTGATTTGGGCTACGAATATTATTGGGGCAACAAAGGGATGTTTGCTTTTGGTGCATACTACAAATACGTAACCAACCATATTTTGCAGGTGGCTGCGGGCGTTACCATTCAGTCGCAAAATAGATTTGCTTCTAGTTATTTTAATACGCCTGTTTCTAACGTGTTTGGCTTAGAAGCAAGTTTCACCCGCCAGTTCGATTTTCTGCCAAAGTTTTTGAGCGGTTTTGGATTTAGTGCCAACATTACTTATGCCTATTCTCGCATGAAACTACCTGGAAGAACTTTCTTCCAAAACATGAGCGAGCAATCGCCATTGCTGTACAATGTTTCGCTGTTTTATGAAAAGTATGGCGTGAGTGCAAGAATTGCGTTGAATTATAATGCCGCTTTTCTTCATGCTGCTAACCTAGTGGTCGAGCAACGACAGGATGGAACCGTGGGTTTGTTGCATGATGACAATACAGATTTCGACCTTTTTCACGGGCAACAATACGCACTTGATTTTCAGATAGGCTACACGTTTAAACAACGCTACACTTTTTATGCCGAGGCAAGTAATTTGCTGGATTGGCCTGAGCTAATTTATCGCGGCAGACCCGACAGACCTTTTAGAATAGAATATTACAGACAACGCGGGCAAATCGGCTTCAAGTTTGACTTATAATTATTTCAACAACTTAACCTTCTCTTATTCTAACCCACACGTTTACATAACAGGCAAGCAATCTATTTGCAACTCATTTCTAAATATAAAATATGAACAATAAATTTACTCTAGTTCTCATGCTTTGCATGGCTTTCTTTGCTTCGCAGGCGTCTCAAAAAAGGAAAGTTTTAATCATTGGAATTGATGGTGTGCGAGCAGACGCGCTTCAGTTGGCTAAAACACCCAACCTTGATTCTTTGGCAGCAAACGGTTTATTTACATACAATGCATGGTGTCTTGGCATCACCGTCAGCGGTCCATCTTGGAGTACAATTATGACAGGGGTTTGGTATCCAAAACATGGGGTTACCGACAACTCTTATGTAGGTAGCAAATACAGCACCTATCCTTATTTTCCTACACTAGCTAAGCAGATAAAACCTAATTTGAATTGCATTCAGGTTACAGAATGGAACCCGATGAGTGATAATGTTTATAACGATGGCTGGAATAAAAAAATAAAAACTGGTGATGATGGCAACAACTATCTCACTGCGCAAATAGCTGCACCTATATTGCGCGACAGTGCTGACTTAGATGTGTTGTTTGTATATTTTGATAAGGTAGACTTAACGGGTCATGCCCTTGGCTTTAATCCCCAAATTCCGGCTTACATCAGGGCTATTGAAAGCGTAGATACTACAGTGGGTACAGTGATGAAAGCACTTTATGACCGTCCGAATTATGCTAACGAAGACTGGTTGGTATTGTTGACTACAGACCATGGCGGCATTGCCAAAGGGCATGGCGGCAACACCGATGATGAAAGAAGAATTTGGTGGATTGGTACTGGCACCAATATTGTAAAGCAACAGATTTTTGCACAAGATCCGGGCAGCTATCGCAAATCTCCATTTACGGTAGATTCCAATCTCTTAAAACTTTCTCCTGTGCAAGCCGACATTGCTGTTACAGCATTGCATCATTTGATTTTTGATTCAGGCATTCACCCTAAAGACCAACCTCAATGGAATCTGGACGGCAAAAGCTGGTTGGAGCGATTTACTACAGGCATCGAAGAACCTTCGAATTTACCTTTGGTTAAAATCTACCCTAATCCTAACCGTGGACTCTTCACTATTTGGTTCGAAAATCCATCTGACGAAATAGTAGAATATCAATTGGTTGACATTGGCGGCAAAACAGTAGAATCGGGCAAAACCAATTCTGCTCACAAACTGACGGTTGACATCAGTAACCGTGCCAAGGGAACCTACTTTGCTATGGTGAAAACTTCTAAGCACACTATTTCTCAAAAAATCTTGATTCAATAAATTATGAAACGTATTCTATTCTCTATTGGCATTACTTTAATTGCCGCAACTTCATTTGCCCAACTTCCAAACCTTGGCTTCGATACTTGGCAAACTGATACATCCATATTTGGCTATCTGCAAGTTGTTCCAACAGATACTTTTACTATTCGTAAGCCTGTAGGTTGGTATAGTGTAAATGCAATCACTGGCAACCAATATATTGGAGGTAAATCATTAGTATCAGAAGTGAATGCAACTGCATTGTTTGGTAGTGCGAGCGTAAAACTTGTAACTGATTCACTGAATGTGACTGGCGCAGGCTTAAAGTTAATTGTGCCAGGCTTTATTGTAAATGGCAATTTTAAAGTATCGTTAATTGATTTGTTGCAAAACAATACTTCGCTTTCACCTTCAGAGATTCCAGGTGCCGGAACGCCTATCAACAGCCGCAAACAAAAACTGAAAGCATATATTCAGTATAATCCTATTCAAGGAGATTCGTTGCTTATTTGGGCAGTGCTGAAAAAGAAAGACACCATTGTTGCTGAAGCTAAAATGCACTACAAGCAAACTGCTTCATCTACCATTCTTATTGAGCAGGATTTTGTTTACACTTCATGCGCAATTCCCGATACCGCTGTATTGATGATTGCTTCCAGCACACCAGATTTTTCAACTGCATTAGGTGGCGCAACAGGCATTGAAGCTGGCAGTCAAATGATTATTGATAGTGTGATGCTTACAGAAATGCCTCAAGGATTTGTTTTTCCTCCTTTTGCCAATCGCGACAAAACCTTTACTAATAAAAACGCTGCAAAAACAATTACTGTTCTAGCCAATGACTACGACTGTTCTGCCACGGCAATCAACATAACCAATGTAGGTACACCGCTTCATGGCACTGCTGTAAAAAACGCAAACAACACCATCATTTACACGCCTGCCAATAACTACATCGGTACAGACTCATTTAAATACACTATTAATAATGTAAATGGCACAGCCTCTACTTATGTGTTTATTAGTGTATTCAGCACGGTGGGCATTGAAGATGAAGCAGTGGCAAATGCCTTCATATTGTATCCAAACCCTACGCGCCAAACTTTGATGCTAGACCTTGCGGTAAATACACTAGGCACGGCTACTATTTTCGACTTGAATGGAAAAGCAGTTCTTACAAATGCAGTTAATACTAGCAGCACATTATTTGATGTAAGTAAACTTGCCAAAGGCATTTATGTTTTTCAATTAAAAACTGATAAAGGAGTAGCAGCAAAAAGATTAGTGATTGAATAAATTATTCAATCTGCCAATGCGGTCAAGAATTTTTTCTCGTTTGTTTTGATTTAGAGAAGAAGTAAGAGAGCGGACAATTGTCCGCTCTTTCTGTATGAAGATTTGACCCACGGAATATTGGTGAAAAAGTGTTTTAATAATACCTCTAATAATCCATACATCCATTTAACCTTCTGTTATTATTGATAGCTTATAATTGCATAAAAATAAATGATAATGCGCCTTCTTATATTATTGATAGTGTCAACATTTCTTTCGTTAGGCTTGATAGCACAGCAAAATGTCGGCATTGGCACTCCTAATCCTCATCCGTCTTCGCTATTAGATTTAACTGCTACCGACAAAGGCGTATTGGTGCCACGGGTAACTACACAACAACGCTTAGCAATTGTCACTCCTGCCGATGGTTTGTTGGTGTATGATATTTCGTTTCAATGTTTTTATTTTTTTGGAACCAATACTTGGAACTCATTGTGTCAAACTGGAGGAGGGAGTGGCGTAACAGGTAGCACTGGAGCCATTGGCTCGCAAGGAATACAAGGCGTTACTGGCGCAACTGGCACACCGGGAATACAAGGAAACACTGGCTTGGCAGGAGCTACGGGGCTTGACGGCAGTGCGGCTGCTGCTGGAAGCACCGGTGCCACAGGTCAAAATGGATTGAATGGAGCTACGGGCGCTGCAGGAACAAATGGAATCAACGGAATCAATGGTACAAATGGATTAACAGGAGATACTGGGGCAACAGGTGCAGCCGGAGTAAACGGCACAAACGGAATCAATGGTTTGAATGGAGCAGTAGGCGATACAGGTGCTGCTGGAGTAAACGGAACGAACGGGACGAATGGTATAAATGGAGCAACAGGAGTAAATGGAATAAACGGCACAAATGGCACAAATGGAATAAATGGCACAAATGGTGCAACTGGTACTACGGGTGCTGCAGGAGTAAACGGCACAAATGGTATAATCGGTGCAACAGGAGCAACTGGTGCAACTGGTGCAGCAGGAATAAACGGCACAAACGGCACAAATGGCGCAACAGGTAATAACGGAGCAAATGGTGCCGCAGGAACAAATGGAAGTAACGGTATAAATGGTGTAAATGGTGCCACCGGAACAAATGGAACTAACGGCACAAATGGTTTGAATGGCGCGACAGGAGCAATAGGTGCAACAGGAACTACCGGAATCACAGGACCAACAGGTCCGGGAACAGTCTGCCCGGCTGCATTAACCAATTATGTGGTAAAATTTACCGCTCCAACAGATTTGTGTAATTCAATTATTTACGACAATGGCACAAGAGTGGGCATTGGAACAACTACCATGAATACTTTAGTTGATTTTGTAGGTGGCGCATCAGGTATTATTACCAATCTACTTACACTTCGGTCAAATTTTGTAGCAGATAATACTGGTACTGGGCTTCGCTTTATCAATTCAACAAATACTGCATCAAATGTTGGTGCAGAAATTGTAGGTCTTACAACAAATTCTACTAATGGCAGAAGCGAACTTCTTTTCAATGTTCATGGTGGTGGTGGTGGAAATGGCGCTTTGTTAGAGCGCGTTAGAATTCAAGGTGATGGCAATGTTGGTATCGGCTACAATGCACCGCTTGAAAGGCTTTCGGTAAATGGAAATATGCAGTTAGATGGCGCATTAAGAGGGACAGTACGTTACTACACATCGCGCAACACTGCAAGTGGCACAATTACCGCAAACAATACTGATTATTTATCTCTACCAGGTGTTACCCCAGGCACTACAGCAGGTGTTTACATAGTTACTTTTTCATGGTGTGGCACTGATAGGATTGCCATTGGTACTGATGTAATGAGTGTTGATTATAGCGGAGATGCCACCACCGGCAACACCCTTCTTACTGATCAATCTTTCCCTAAAGCGCATTTAACCAACAATCAAACGGTTTGTAATACTTATGTAACACAAGTAAATATTCCTGCAAACCAAACATGGACGTTTAAGATTAAAATTCAGGGAGGTACATTTCGTACCGAGTTATTTAATGGCTTTATATCTGCTATACGGGTAAATTAAGCAATGAAGTATTTTTTCATTTTCCTTTTGTGCTTTAGCTCAATATGCTCTGTTGCACAAATGGTGGTGATGACCTATAACATTCGCAACAGCAATGCACTAGACGGAGAAAATAAGTGGACCCTGAGAAAAGAAAAACTAATCGCACTAATTAAAAAAGCTAATCCTGATATTTTAGGAACACAGGAAGTTTTGCCAAAACAACGGAAAGATTTAAAAAAGGCTTTGCCCGAATATCATGTTGATGGCGCAGGTAGAAACAATGGCAAGCAAGCAGGCGAACACAGTTGTATTTTTTTTAAACAGGAGAAGTATGAACGCATAGCTTCCGGAAATTTTTGGTTAAGCGAAACGCCAGATGTGCCGGGCAGCAAAAGCTGGGATGCTGCCATAACCAGAATTTGTTCGTGGGTAAAATTAAAGGATAAAAAAACTGGAAAAATGTTATTTGCCTTTAACACCCACTTTGACCATAAGGGAAAAACAGCAAGACTTGAAAGTGCAAGGCTTGTGATGAAAATGATTGATTCAATTGCCGCTGATGAAGCAACAATATTTAATGAGCGATTTCAATTTTACACCTGATGCGGCAGGCTACAACAAAATTGTTGAAGGCAATATTTTGTCGGATGCTTATGATATTGCTCAGCCGAATTTTACCGCTTGTGGTTTTGAAGTAGCAAACAATAATTGCAGCAGAATTGACTACATCTTCTATTCAAAACACATCAAAAAAAGTTCCTACACACTTCATACTGATAATAATGGAAAGTATTATCCAAGCGACCACCTTGCGGTGAGTTGTAATCTTGACTTTTAGTGGTTTGCAAAATTAAATTTTCGTTATCAGAACCTATTTTAAGTTGCTTCATCACTTGCAGTGCAAATGTTAAGTTTCCGCTTCATTTATTGTAACAGTCAGTCACAGTATAAGGGTTTTTAGAAGTCAATGTTAAGCATTCTGTAGGCAGTTTTTGAACTGTTTTAAATTCAATGTTAAGGCAACAATCATTTAAAGTTCAAGGGGAAAACTTGGCACTACTTTTGCCGTATGCAAGCCAAATTTAAAACTGTAATGAAAACAATTCTATTCTTCAACACGAAGAAAAAATCGAAACAAGCAACATTTATTACTGCTGTTTTTACTGCCACACTACTCATTTTTTGCAATGATACTTTTGCTCAATCGGGCAGGGTGGGCGTGGGCACTAGTGCCCCTACTGAAAAATTTGATGTAG
>CAZKHZ010000032.1:20083-23355 GCA_964552715.1 uncultured Chitinophagaceae bacterium
CGACAAAGTAATTGGCGTAAACGGCATTGTTGCAGGAGCAATTACTACTGACACCGCCAAAGCAGTTTTTTCTACCAGCACAACCAACAAAGGTTTTTTTGTGCCAAGAATGACAACCACCGAACGCGATGCTTTTACAACAGCTAAAAGCTTGGGCTCAGCAGATAAAGGATTGTTTGTTTTTAATAACACCACTACCCGAATGGAATTTTGGGATGGCACCACATGGAAAGCAGTAGGCGATGGCGCAGGAGGCCCACCCACAGGCACAGCAGGCAACGGGCTTAGCGGTTCTTACCCAAACCCTTCCATAGCAAATAATGCAGTAAGCAGCGTAAACATTGTTGATGGCAGTATCTCTGGTGATGATTTAGCAACCGGAGCGGTAGATGTAACAACTAATAAAGTTACAGGCGTATTACCTGTGCCAAAAGGTGGAACAGGTAATGCTTCGTTTGGTGCAAACAGAATTTTAATTGGCGATGGAACAAACGCATTACAAACTGTTGCTGCGCCTACTGGGGGGCAGGTTTTAATTGGCAATGGTTCTAATGTGCCTACCTTCACTTCCCTTACGCAAGATGTTACCGTAAACGCAAATGGGCAAACAACTATTGCAGCAAATGCTGTTACCACAGGCAAAATAGATGACGGTACTATTATAAATGCAGACATTAATAACTCGGCAGCTATTGCTAGAACCAAAATTGCAGCAGGCACTGCCAACCAAATTGTTATTAATGATGGCTCAGGTGTTTTAAGTTCATCGGCCACCGTGCCTGTTTCTAACTTGCCCGATGCCACCACCACTACTAATGGTATTGTGCGTTTGGCGGGCGATTTAGGTGGAACTGGCTCCACAGCATCAGCCCCTATCATTTCAAACAATGCAATTACTACTATTAAAATTGCAGACGATGCCGTAAACTCTAGCAAAATAGTAGATGCTACAATTACCGATGCTGACCTTTCGGTATCGGGTGCTACAGCAGGCACTTACACCAAAGTAACCGTAAACAATAAAGGTAGAGTAACCTCAGGGGCTAACTTAGCTACCACCGATATACCTGCGGGCAGCGTAACTGCCGATAACGGTTTAAATGTAAATACTGGAAATAATGTGCGCTTGGGCGGCACTTTGGCACAAAATACCACTGTTGATCAAAGCACTTTCAACTTGCTATACAGCGGCACAGGTGTGTTAGGTATTGGCGCAACAAACGCAGCCAACAAACTGAATGTAAATCCTGGTACGATAAATAAAGCATTAAGTGTGAATGGTTTTCCTGCAGCATCTACTGGCAAAACAGGTGTAGAGATTGACATGACCAACACCAGTAGTTCAAACGGTATTGTAATTTCAAATATCGGTAGCTCTAGTATGAATGGTATCAACATCAATTCAACCGGAAATGGTAATGGCACAGGTATTAGAATGGGCGAAACCACCACACTTGGAACGGGCATAAATATAAGAGGTGGAACGGGTGTTATCTACAACGCACTTAGTGCTGCATCTGGCACTGGTATTACTATTGGAGGAACAACAGCACCAAACAATGGCATTGATGCCGCAACTGCTGGTGCTGGCACAGGCGGTATTTTTCAATCTTCTACCGCAGGTGCAGGTGCTTTTGGTTTATCTATTTCAGGAGCTTATACAAGACCCGCTTTACAACCTCTAACAGGTATTAAAGGCTACACCGCTACTAATTCAACTACTGCTGCAGAAATTGCCTATGGTGTTTTTGGAAATTCAACTCGCTATACTGCGGCAGGAGGAACGGGTACCTCCACGTATGGAGTTTTTGGCTCAGCCAACGGAAGTGCCACTAGCGCAGGTAACGGTTTAATGGTAGGTACTTATGGATCTGCCGCAGTTACCAATCCGAGTGGAGCTAACACATCGGGTGCTATTGGTGGTTTATTTAATGCGGCATCGGGAATTACCAATTTAGCTCTAGCTGCCACTGGCGGTGCAGATGTTTACTTAGGCTCAAGTAATGCAGATAGACCTAGTAATTTTAGTACTGGAGTAATGAGCGTGGGCACAGGCAATACCAACACCACCCGATTGTTTAATACGCGCATAAGCGGTACGGAAACTTTTGTAGGTAGTACCAGTGGCACGGTAGGTATAGCAGCACCAGCTACAGTAACTTCTTACAACCTTACTTTGCCTACTGCCGCGCCTGCATCCAATGGGCAGGTGTTAAGCAGCACCACAGGCGGTGCGCTTTCTTGGGTTTCAGGTTCTTCATTAGCCATCACATCATTAGGTGCGCAAACAGGCACTACTCAAACTTTTGCCAATGGAAGTTCAGGAACAACACCTGCTTTTTCATCTGCATCTAATGTGCACACACTAAATATTCCCTTAGCTTCTACAGCCAGCGTTACAGCAGGTTTAATTTCAAAAACTGATTACGATAATTTTAATGGGAAACCTGGTGGCACTGGCACCACAAATTTTACTGCCCGTTGGACAGGAACGAACACTCTTGGTACAGGAATTATAAGAGATAACAATACAAGAGTAGGTATTGGTAATGACCCTGATGCCACACATATTTTAAGAGTGGCAGGAAGAATGATGTTGGATGACGGTGCTATTCAAAAAGGGGGCACTGGCACTTCTGTAACAACAGCGGATCTTGGCTTATATTCTTTAACCAGTAATTGGATAAGAATTGCTACTAATGCCTCTCCAATTAGATTCTTTACAGATGCTGCAAATACCGCAGGAAATGGCAATGGGACGAATCCTGTTCTTTCTATAGAATCCAATGGTAATGTGGCAATAGGCAACATTACGCCTTCTGAAAGATTACATGTAAACGGTAATGCCCAAATAGATGGTGCTTTGCGTGGCAGTGTGCGCTTTTTTGATGAAAGAGGAAGTGCAGGTAATACAAATCAAAACAACATTACAAGTAATGGATGGCAATGGTATAGCCAGAATGGAACCTTTAATAATGCTGGTGCACGAGTAACTTTGCCTGCCGGAACATGGTTAGTAACAGCAACAATAAAGTTTGATGATAATAATGGCAGCGATAGAGTCTGGTGTGGTATAAGAACTGGAGGTGGTGATATTAGAGATTGGATTGCATATTCAAGAGATAATGATAGATGGACAAGTTTTACAACGCTTTATACATTTGGCGGCAGCACAGAGGTAATGACTACTATGAATGGTGAAGATGACTTTTACATCAATTACTCAAGCATTGTTGCAATAAGAGTAAACTAGCATTTCAGTAAAACTAAAC
>CAZKHZ010000033.1:0-16320 GCA_964552715.1 uncultured Chitinophagaceae bacterium
ACACTCCTCACTTGTCCCCAAGCCTCCGATAGCAATATCGGGGGCTTTTTTTATCCCGCTACAATGTCTTAACCCAATAATAGACCTCTTTCATAATTTAGAAATGTTTTCCGCTCCATTAATCTCTCTCCGAGTTAGGGAAAAAGATGAATTATGAAATAGGTTTATCAGTTAATGAAAATCTACTCTTTAATTTGAAACAAACCCTGCTTACCAAAAATATGCGTACAAAGCAACGAGCGCAACAATAACAATGGCAGCACCCGCAACAAAAGCGTTATCTACTTTAAACATTGCGGCATCTACTTCCAAGCCCTTATAAGTGTGGTTGGGGATAATACCAACCACTACTGAACACTTCACAAAGAATAAAATTTATAGGCATTGTGTTTCGGTGAATCATGGGTAATAGTTACCCAAAAAACAAGTTAAACATCACAATGTTAAAGAACAACCAAACATAGATT
Source organism: uncultured Chitinophagaceae bacterium (assembly GCA_964552715.1). Classification (GTDB taxonomy): domain Bacteria; phylum Bacteroidota; class Bacteroidia; order Chitinophagales; family LD1; genus UBA7692. The sequence goes on from CAZKHZ010000033.1 coordinate 468, forward strand.
TTAGAAAATAAGCAATTAGCAATCGCCAATCTGCCAATTCGGTTTACTTTGCGCACTCAAAATTTAATGTGTTGAGGATTATAGTTTGTATTGCTCTTATTGTTTTGTTGTTGAGTGTTGATGCTTGCAAGGAAACGCCCAATGGCGGCTATCCGGTGTTTATGCGTATTGACACGGTAGATTTAGTTACCTCGCAAAGCGAAGGTTGGAACACGCACAGCATCACCGATGTGTGGGTAGAGGCAAATTCAGATAATTTGGGCGTGTATGAATATCCTGTTGAGTTTCCGGTGTTGCAGGAGAATCAGATTCGATTTTTGTTTCAGGCAGGTGTAAAGGCAAATGGCTTTACCAGTGCACGGGTGATATATCCTTTTTATGCTGCCGATACTTTGAAGGTAGATGCTAAACGCATGGATAAATTGACTTACAAGCCTACCTTTCGTTATCGCTCTGGTGTAAAATTTGTTTTTAATGAAGATTTTGAATTTGGTAATCAGTTCAGTGTGTTTATGGATAAAGCAAGCGATGGAGATGTTGCTTATGGAAATTCTTCGGGCAAATTGAATCTGGGTGCTTCGCAAACTTCAAAGGAAACTCAAATGGCTTCGGGTGTGGTGATGGAGGGAGGCGGTGAAGTGTGGGCAGAGTTCGATTACAAAAGTGATGCTTCGTTTGAAGTGGGCATTTATGCAGGAACCGACAGGTATAACAAGTTAGTTTTATTTCCAAAACAAACTTGGAGTAAGTTATATTTGAATTTAAGTCAGGAAGTTGGCTTCAACAGTGGCAGGCAGTTTAATCTGTTCTTTAATTTAGTAAAGCCGGAAGGTGCAAGCACTGCTACGGTATGGATTGATAACGTAAAAATATTGAAGTTCTAATACAGCACCTTGCGCGCATTCAGCAAATTGATTTGGGTTTATCTATTGTTCGACTATCTGGCTGCGATGCTGGCGTGGTTCGTGTTATACGTATATCGCAAAATATTTATTGAAGAAGAGGCTTATGAAATCCGATTCCTTTTAGACGATACAAACTTTACACTGGGGCTGGCAATTTTGCCGCTTGCTTGGTTGTTGTTACATTTCATTACCGGCACTTACACAGATGTTTATCGCAAGTCGCGCATTGGTGAAATAGGTAAAACTTTTTTGGTGTCGCTGGCGGGTGTTACGGTGATTTTCTTCGTGTTGCTGTTAGATGATTTAGTAAAGAAATATTCCGACTACTACTTCACTTTTTTGATGCTGTTGGGTGGACAGTTTTTATTTACAGCTATTGGCAGGTTTATCATTTTGATGTATGCCAAGCGCAATATCGAAAGCGGCAAAAAAGGTTTCAACACTTTAATTATTGGCAGCAATAAAGAAGCTAATGAAGTGTATGAAGAATTGACCAGTAAGAAGTTTTCTTTTGGCTATAAGTTTGTTGGTTACATAGAATTGAACGGCAAAACCGAAAACAAACTTACCGACAAAATCCCTTCGCTTGGACGACTTGAAGGCTTAGAAAAAGTAGTGGATGAAAATAATATAGAAGAAGTAATCATCGCCATCGAATCAAGCGAACACGATAGAATCAGCTACATCATAAATACACTTGCCGGCAAGAAGGTGTATATCAAAATCATCCCAGATTTATTTGATATTCTTTCGGGCACTGTAAAGATTAACCACATCATCAGCACAGCGTTTATTGAAATTCCGCCAACGGTGCTTAGCGAATGGGAAGTGATAACAAAAAGATGGTTTGATGTGATACTTTCTTTTGCTGCATTAATGGTGTTGTTTTTTCCGATGTTGGTGATTGGTATTATCATAAAACTCACCTCCAAAGGACCAGTGTTTTACAGGCAGGAGCGCATCGGGCAATACGGTAAACCTTTCCGCATCATTAAGTTCCGAAGCATGTTTACAGATGCAGAAAATGCGGGTCCAAAACTCACTTCCGATAATGACAGTCGCATTACACCCATTGGTTTGTTTATCCGCAAGTATCGCATTGACGAACTGCCGCAATTTGTGAATGTCATTAAGGGCGAAATGAGTATTGTGGGACCACGGGCAGAGCGTAAGTTTTTCGCCAATCAAATATTGGAACACGCGCCTTACTACAAACATGTTTGGAAAGTAAAACCCGGCATCACTTCTTTGGGAATGGTTAAATATGGCTATGCTAGTAGTGTGGAAGAAATGCTAAAGCGATTGAAGTATGACATTATCTACATTGAGAATATGGGGCTTGCATTGGATGTAAAAGTGATGATTTATACTGTGATGACGGTGTTGGGTGGCAGGGGCAAATAATTTTATTGTGCTGAACTTAGTTGTGTAAGAATTGTTAGAGTAGAATAAACAGATTTAGATATGCGTAACTATACCATTAAAACCGTTCAACGCTTTCCTATTAATATAGAAACAGCTTGGGAATTCTTTTCATCGCCCCGCAATTTATCCAAAGTTGTGCCCGAAGCAATGAGTTTTGAAATTCTCTCTAACAGCGACAGCGAAAAGATGTTTGCTGGGCAAATCATTACTTATTATCTGCGCCCATTGTTGGGTATAAAGATATTCTGGATGACAGAAATTACCCAATGTGAACACGGCAATTATTTTGTGGACGAGCAACGTTTTGGACCCTACGCCCTTTGGCATCACAAGCATTTCTTTAAAGCAATAGATGGAGGCGTTGAAGTAACTGATATTGTGGATTACAAATTGCCGCTTGGCATTTTGGGCAAGTTTGCGCACTGGCTTTTTGTAGGCAAACAACTCAAAGAAATCTTTGAATTTCGCCAGCAAAAACTAAAATCTTTATTCGGAGAATACAAGTAATTACTTCACAATAATATCGGTGTAAACAGGCAAGTGGTCGCTGTAGCCGCCAATGTATTTGAAGCCTGCAAAAGTGCGATTGGGCATCAAGCCAAACTTATCGCTTTTATACATCAGCCATTTGGGTTGAAACACTTCTCCTTTCTTATTATCAACACACAACGTGCAATCTTTTGCAACAAAGTTTTCTGTCACCATAATCTGATCCAGCATGTCTTGCTCTCCTTCAAAGTTGAAAGAATACTTTCCTCTTTGCGCAGCTTCGGTCATTAGGTTATAGAGGTCTCCTTCTTTAATAGTAAGTAAGTTTTGCTTAACATTCAATGAGTCGGTGATACTTCTGCTAAAAGGTGGATCGTTGAAATCTCCAGTTACAAAAATGCGGGCAGCTTTATCGGCAGCGAGTATTTCATCAATTTTGTTGCGCAATATTTTTGCAGTTCTTAGTCTTCTGCCGTCACTTACTTCGGCACCGCCCTTGCGGCTGCTCCAGTGGTTTACAAAAACATGAATTTCTTGTTTGTTGAATTTCCCTTTTACATATAAAATGCCACGGGGCTTATACTTTTCATCAAAATCAAAACTTATGGGAATCAGTACTTTGTAGGTTGTTTTGAAAACCTTCTTGTTGTAAAGCAATGCCACATCAATGCCACGCGGATCAACAGAGTCAAAATGGATGGATTTTAAGTTGTGTCCCTTCATTTGCTTTTGCTTCAACCAGTCTTTTAAAACCTTTTGGTTCTCCACTTCACATACCGAAATAAATAAGGGTGGTACAGTGTCGCAGAGGACGTTAATAACTTTTGAAAGGTTAGTAAGTTTAGTAGTGTAGCGTTCCGTGTTCCATGCAAATTTTCCTTTGGGTGTAAAGTCTTCATCCCAAATGGCTGGATTTTTTATGGTGTCGAAAAGGTTTTCAATGTTGTACGAAATTACCCTGTAGCGATTTTGTGATTGCGCTTCAGAAAAACACAATAACCCTGCAATGCAGAGCAAAACGAAAGAGCGTTTTTCTATTTTAATTGAGGGTACTAACATTTGCTATCAACCGGAGTTCTTCTTCTGAACCTAATGTTCTAAAACCCAAATATATTGCCTTAGATGAATTTAGCGACACATCCTTTGGGCGAGGTGCAGCCATTTTTACATCTTCCTGCTTGCAGGCGTGGATAAGTGCTGGGTCGCAGCCAAAAACTTTTACTACCAATATGCCGAAGTCATAGCGCGATAATCTTTCGGGTCCACCCAAATGATAAGTTCCTTTGGTTTTGCCAAGCAATTTAAGGATGCCCTGTGCCACACTATTTGCGCCACATACACTTCTATATTCATCAGTAAACAGATTTACCTTTTCGCCTTTCTGCAATTTTGAAATAAAATCTGTAAGGTAATTTACCTTAGAGGAATAAGCTTTGCCAAACATAAGCGGCAAACGAAAAATGGTAGCATCTGGGTTGTGCAGATGGATGAGTTTTTCTGCTTCCCATTTTTGCGCTCCGTATTTACTCAGCGGATTGGGTGCATCTTGTTCGGTATAATTTCCCTGCGTTCCATCAAAAATTAAATCGGTAGAAGTGAAGGCAAAGGGGATGTTTTCCTTGGCAGCAATTTTAGCAAGGTGCATACTTGCTTCCACATTTATCTTCCAACTATTCCATGGAAAAGCCTCGCAATAGTTAGCATCTGACAGGGCTGCCAAATGAAGGATGTAATCGGGTTTTAATAAATTAATGTATTGCTCAGTAGCAAAGTAGTCATTCAGATTGATGGTATGCGGAATGGCATTTTCAATAGAGCAATAGGTTTTGTGCACCACATAATGCACCTCAAATTTTTGTAGGGCAAGCGGAATAAAATGATGACCCAAAAAGCCTGAGCCGCCTGTAAGCAACAAGCGCGGTTTGATTGTTGACATGATTGCTAAAATGACAAATTATTTGGAAGTGGCATTGCCCAACTTCAATTTTATACATCTACATAACACCTCAAAAAACATCCAAAGGGCTTTTACATTAATTGTTTTGGGGGTTGTGAAACAATAGTGGTTTTGCAACAAATAGCACTGCTTTAGGCTGACAATTTAGTTAGAATTACTGTGTCAATCAATTATGTTGTCAATCATCCTATTTTAGTTGTCTTTTGTATCAATATCAACGGTTTTAGTGGGTGATTTCTTTCGAAACAATTCAATAAAACAACCTATTTGTAAAAAGTCGCTACCTGTTTCATCAGTAATTTTATAATCAAATTGATGTAGATAACCAATTTGTATAGTAATCACTTTTGCAGGTTTGTAGTTGAAGGCTAACAACATCCTATTTCTTTCAAAGTAAGGTTCTATATTGGTGAGAAATATTTCATTACTAAAGCTGATTTGAAAAGGTTTATATCCATTTTTTTCTTTTCCTAATGAATAGGATAACCCAATTCTGTATCTAAATCTGTTTCTATAGCCCCTAGTTGTAAATCTAAACTCTGCACGATAACGCTGTTCTATTTTTACCTTACCTATTGATAGAAAAAGAATTACCTGAGGCCAAAGTCTGAATTCATTATTTTCTTTTGGTAAAACAAAATCTCCTCCTTCCTTGTAGGTTTGGTAGCTACCTGCCCCTAGCGACAACTTTACATTTTTATGAACTTTATAATTAACTCCTGCCTTGTATTCGTAGTAATGAAAGTTGTGGTAGAATTTTAATGAGCGTATTTGAGCTTCGCCAAAAAAACTCCATTTATCATTAAGGCTATATTTCAAATTTAATATGTTCCAAGTTCCTAAGTCGAATTTTTGAGCAAAAGTAGAATCTAAACGGCTCATAACAATTAAAGCGATTACAATGAATTGTTTCATTTAAATAATTACTTCTCTATTATAGAAATTGACTTTTGTAACAATAAAGAGTTTGGAATAGTAATGCACTCGCCATCCTTGGTTTTTAGATGCACAAAAAAGTAGGACAACTCTGTAACTTCACCTTCAAATGGAAAATCTTTATCTAATATCTTTATTGAATCACCCAATTTTAAAGGGTGATTAAAGAAAAGTATAACGCTTGATGTAATATTTGATAGCAAAGACCATTGAGCAAAAAAAGCTATGCCTAAAGCTGTAAGAATTGTACTTACAAATACAGCTATTTCATGTTGTTTTAAACCCCAAATACCTGCAATTAAAATAATTACTGCAATAGAAGTAAAGAGATGTACTGCTTTGATAACAATTTTTCTTCTGTCTCTTTGCAGATGCGTATTTTTTAATGCATTATTTATGATAGTCTTGGTAATAAAAAAGGCAACAATATACAGAATGACTACTGCAGTTGTTTCCAATATTTGTATTTTATAATCGCTCATAAATTATTTTAGAAATCAATTTTTAATCCTGGTTTGTGGTTTTTATTTTTTTGCAACTGCACAGGTTTTAATCTATTATCATGGAGGTCAATAAATCGTAGATTCTTCAGTCCTTTTATTTCCATTGGCACTTCTCTAAAGTTATTATTATTCAAAAACAAACTTTCTAAATGATTTAACTTGTATAGGTTTTTGGGTAGTTTATTTAAGTTGTCATTTTCGAGATGCAGAACTTTAAGATGAGGTAGCAAACTAATTATTTCAATATTGTCATTTAGATTAAAGTTCTTTTCATCATTTAAAAAAAGTTCTTCAAGGTTACTTAAATTTTTAAATGATTTTGGAAGTACCTCAAAATCGTTTCCGCTTAAATCTAGAACTCTTAAATTTTTCAAAAAGCCAATTTCCGATGGAATTTCCACTAAGTGGTCGTTCTTAAAACTTAAGTATTCCAAATTGGTAAACTTCGACCATTCGTATTTAGGTATCGACACTTTTTGATTGCTTAAATTTAAGCGATACACTTTTTCTGGATTCTGTAATGCTTCTTCTATATTAGAATATTCTTTGTTAATCAAAGCTGAATCAATTGTGGATTGACTCAATAATATTTTGGAAAATAATAATAGAAGTACGGAAAGTGATGTGATTTTTATTGTCATAATTTTATTGCTTAGAAATTTGGTGTTAAGTGATTTCTATGGATTGTTTTAATTACAGCTACAAGAACTTTTTCTTTTGAAATACTGTAGGTAATGTAAGCAACAATTCCGATGATAACAGAGAAGACAAACAGAATTAAGTTAGTGTCATGTTCCTGTTGTCTAATATAACTGTCCTGTCTCATCCTGAAAAAAGTTGACACTTTTTTGTTGTTTATACTGACACAAATTTACATTTAATTTTTAATCCTAAATCCACTTTACAATTTTAATTTTGCATTACCGATGAAAGCGGAAGTAGGCTCTGCTGAGGAGCAACCTACCAGGATATAAATCGGTGTGTGACGAAGTATATCGTTTACTAAGCCAAGTGTAACAGCTTGGCTTTTTTTGATATACTTTGGAACACCCAATGCCTAAGAAAACCTAAACATCTTCCATTGCTACCCCCCGCTGGCGCACGCGTGTCGCGTGTGCCATTATCAAAGTTTCTTTTGAAGCACGCGCGACACGCGCGCGCCAGCAGGGTACAAGCTAATCACTCCCCAAACTTCTGTTTAATCTGCTCCAAGGTCATGCCTTTCAGCTTTTCCTCTAAGTTAAACGATGGCTTTTGGCGGATGGCTTGCATGGGATTTGTGGGGTAGTCGGCATGTTTGTCATCGGGTACCCATTTAAACAGGTCGTTGGGGGTGCAGCGCAGCAGCGTGCACAGCGTTTCGATGTGCTGGGTAACGAACAGCACCTTCGTTTCTTTCATATACGCGCTGGCTACAAAGTGGCTGATGCCCGCCTTCTTCAGTTCGGCAAGCGGATGCTTGATGCCCCTTTCGCGGCATAGTTGTTTCACATTCAATACTATCATAAGTGTATTTTTTAACCGTAAAAGATGATTTTTTGCTAGCAAAACACCATTTCAGCATTGCATAATGGCATTTCAGTGGGTGAAGATAGCAATGTAATTATACAATACCATACTTTAATAAATTGATGCAGTATTATAATAAATATGTGCAATACTGTAATTCTGCAATGCCATAATATAGTCTTGTATTGCAATTATATAGCTTTGCAATGCAACATTACAATCGTGCAATGCAATTATATAGCTCTGCAATGCAACACTACAGCCATGCAATGGCACGATTATTTTTCCCATCAACAACCCACCAACGCCCGATGCTGAGCTATATTTTAGGGCAATAAATGGCAGCGTTTATTTGTGCGGCAGCCCAACGCCTGTGGCGGCTTGCACACCCGGGGCGGGAACCAATTTGGCACAGCGCGCTGAAACTTTTAAAGGTTTAATAAGCGGCATGGGCATTGACTTTAATCAGCCATATATCAACATCACCAACCCTTCGCCCGATGCGGTAACGGTGCGCGTGGGTACGAAAGATTGATAGAAAGTGACGGAAGCCGAAGGACGAGGGACGAAAAATACAAAGGGCTTAAAATTTTTTGTTGAAGGGACGGGGGTCGAAAAATAAAAGGGCTTTTAACACGCAACTCGCTCTTGGCTATTTACTCGTAACTCGCGACTTGTAACTCGTAACTCATTATCGACTGTTCCTCGCAACTAACCACCTTTCATTTTCCCCAACAAAAAAGCCTCATCAAACTTTAAATGCTTGATGAGGCTTGTAAATATTATTGAGTGCTATTACGCTTCGCTTTCGGCTTTCTTTTTTGGTGTTTTGAAAGTGATAACTAATTCTTGCAATTCTGTATTTAAGTCCACTACAAAAGTATCACCGGGTTTTGCCACTGCGCGCAAAATTTCTTCTGCCAATGGGTCTTCCAAATACTTTTGAATAGCACGATGCAAAGGTCTTGCACCATAAGCAGGGTCGTAGCCTTTATCTGCCAAGAAATCCTTTGCAGGCTCGGTAAGTTTAATTTCAAAACCAAGTTCGTTCAAGCGTTTCATCACATCTTTCAATGCTATATCAATGATTTTGTGGATGCTGTCTTTTTCTAGGTTATTGAAGATAATTACATCATCCAAACGGTTCAAAAACTCGGGCGAGAAGGTACGCTTCAATGCTTTTGAAAGCACGTTCTTACTGATTTCATCGCTTTGGTCGGTTTTGGTTTTTGTTGCAAAACCAACACCAGTTCCAAAGTCTTTCAAATCTCTTGCACCGATGTTTGATGTCATGATGATAAGCGTGTTTTTAAAGTCCACTTTTCTACCTAATGAATCGGTAAGAATTCCATCATCAAACACCTGCAACAAAATGTTGAATACATCAGGATGCGCCTTTTCAATTTCATCTAACAACACTACCGAATACGGCTTTCTGCGAACGCGCTCGGTTAACTGACCTCCTTCTTCATAACCCACATATCCCGGAGGCGCACCAATCAAACGGCTGACACTAAATTTCTCCATGTACTCCGTCATGTCAATACGTATCAAAGCATCTTCACTATCAAACATGTAGCGCGCCATTGCTTTGGCAAGCTCTGTTTTTCCTACACCAGTTGGTCCTAAAAAGATGAAAGTACCAATCGGTTTTTTTGGGTCTTTTAAACCCACTCGATTACGTTGAATTGCTTTGGTAACTTTTACCAATGCTTCGTTTTGACCAACTACCGCACCTTTCAGTTCTTCAGACATATTCAGCAACTTAATGCCTTCGCTTTGCGCCACCTTGCTCACCGGAATGCCCGTCATCATTGCCACCACTTCTGCAATATCTTCTTCACTTACAGGAAAACGCTTCGATTTAGATTCTTCATCCCATTGCAGTTTGGCTTTATCCAATTCTTCCAACAGGCGTTTCTCTGTATCGCGAAGCCTTGCAGCTTCCTCATACTTTTGGCTCTTAACTACTTGGTTTTTTTCTACTTTAATATCCTCAACCTGCTTCTCTAATTCAATGATGTTTTTAGGAACATGAATATTTTTCAAGTGAACACGTGCGCCAACTTCGTCCATCACATCAATTGCTTTGTCGGGCAAGAAACGGTCTGTAATGTAGCGTGTGCTTAACTTTACGCAAGCAGTGATAGCTTCTTTTGAATAAATTACATTGTGGTAATCTTCGTATTTAGGACTGATGTTAGCTAAAATTTGGATTGCTTCATCAGGCGATGGCGGGTCAATCATCACACGTTGAAAACGTCTGTCGAGCGCACCATCTTTTTCTATGTACTGGCGGTATTCATCTAAGGTAGAAGCACCGATACATTGCAGTTCGCCACGCGCCAACGCTGGTTTAAAAATGTTTGAAGCATCCAAAGAACCAGTAGCTCCACCAGCACCAACAATGGTGTGAATTTCATCAATGAAAAGAATCACATCGCGGTTCTTTTCCAATTCGTTCATTATAGCTTTCATGCGCTCTTCAAACTGACCGCGATATTTAGTTCCGGCAACCAAAGCCGCCAAATCCAACATTACAATACGTTTGCCAAACAGCACACGGCTAACTTTCTTTTGAATAATACGCAATGCCAAGCCCTCCACAACTGCGGTTTTACCCACACCTGGCTCTCCAATCAATATTGGATTGTTCTTTTTTCTGCGCGACAGAATTTGAGACACACGCTCAATTTCGCTTTCTCTGCCTACAATCGGGTCGAGCGCACCCTCTTCTGCCATATGTGTTACATCTCTGCCAAAATTGTCAAGCACAGGAGTTTTGGATTTGCTGTTGCCCGGCTTTTTGCTTTGTGGGGGTTGATTGTAACCACGGTTTTTTTCGTCTTCAAACTCTTCATCAGAAGGTTCATTTGGCATTTCAAACTTAATGCCTGTATTTTCCGAACCGCCACTTTCCTTCACCACTTCTAACTCAGCTTTAAATACATCATAGTCAATATCCCGTTGCCCAAGCAATGCAGTAACAATATTGTCTTTATTCTTTAAAATAGAGAGCAACAAATGTTCTGTCCCAATCACATCACTTTTAAGCACTTTAGCTTCTAGCACCGTGATTTTCAGAATCTTTTCAGCTTGCTTAGTAAGCGGAATTGAATTAGGATTAAAAATACCCTTAGCTGTTTTATCCTTAATTGAATCTTCGATAATTTTGCGAATCATCACAGGGTCCATTTCTAAACTGCGCAATGTTTTTATTGCTAAGCCATCGCCATCGCGAATTAAACCCAACATTAAATGTTCAATGCCTATAAAATCGTGATTCAAACGCAAAGCTTCTTCGCGGCTGTAACCGATTACTTCTTTAACCTTCGGTGAAAATTTTGCTTCCATGGTTTCTACTTTTCAATTTCTGTACCAAAAAAAATATTGTGTCAATTTGTCTTTAAAACATATTTAAGACGATTCAACAATAACAATAGTGTACGAATGTTTTTAAAAATATTAGAACAAACAAACGCAGTGAATAGTTTTTATTGTAAATCAAATAACAACTGTTGTTAGTCAGCATTTTTTTTAAGACACAAAACAGGATTGTAGATTTAGATTTTGTGCATTAAGATTTGAACTGCAAAGTAGTTATACCAAACCAACTTAGGTTTAGAAATATTGGAAAATGGAATATTGGAACAACAAAACTGCACTTACATTCCATACTTTCATCATTCCAATATTCTGGATACATTTTTTGCCCAATGTGTTTGGTTGGCATAAAGAACAATGAAAAAAACAACACATCTATTCAACTTACTGCTCTGCTAAAAATTTAGTGAACCATTTGCCGCTGTCTTTGATGGTTCTTTTTTGTGTTTTAAAATCAGTGTGTACAATACCAAACCTTGGTCTATTGCCTTCTGCCCATTCAAAATTATCCATAAAGCTCCAAATAAAATATCCCTTCACATTCACGCCTTCGCGTTTTGCACGCAACACATTTTTAAGATAATCTTTCAAGAATTGTATGCGTTTTGGATCATGCACTTCATCACCTTCTACTTTATCTGGAAAAGCAGCTCCGTTTTCGGTGATGTAAATATTTTTAACGCCCTCGTAAGCAGCAAATTGTTTGATGATTCTGTAGATACCTTCAGGATAAACTTCCCAGTTCATATCAGTTACATCGCCTAATTTTTTTGCAGGAACATTGATGCCATTAATAAGAGGGACAATACCCAAATACTCGGCAACCAAACGTGAGTAGTTTTGTACACCAATAAAATCAAAATCGAACTTCATGTTGCCTTCGTCTTCTGGCTTCATGTATTTTTCAATTTTCTTCAATGCAGGTAAATCTTTTTTAGGATAACCCAACCCAAGAATCGGTTCAATAAATAATCTATTAAACATCACATCTGCTCGCACGGCTGCTTTCATATCCAATGGATCATCAGTTTTTGCATCAATGGCAGAACAAGAAAATGTGGTTCCTACATTGCCACCTTTCACTAAATTCTTCAATACTTTTCCACCAATGCCATGGCACAAAGTTGCGTGATGTACAGCTTTGTAAAAACTCTTAAAACCAAAGATTCCAGGTGCATGTATGCCTAATAAATAGCCACCACCTACAAATGCCATCGGCTCATTAAACACCATCCAGTTTTTAACTCTATCGCCAAAATTTTTGCCACACAATTCCACATATTCTTCAAACCAACCAAGTATGTCGCGATTCATCCAACCGCCTTTGTTTTGTAGGGCTTGGGGCAAATCCCAGTGATAGCATGTTATCCAAGGTTCAACCCCTTCTTTCAAACATTTATCTATTACTCTGTTGTAGAAATCTATTCCCTTTTGATTGGGAGTGCCAGCGCCTTCGGGCAATACTCTACTCCATGCAATAGAAAAACGTGAAGCCGGAATATTCATACGTTTCATTAACTCAATATCACTTTCATAACTGTGATAAAAGTCTGCTGCCACATCGCCATTATCTCTTGTCTTAATCTTCTTTCCGCCATTGCGATGTGTGAAGTTATCCCAGATACTTTCGCCTTTGCCATCAAGATTCCAGGCACCTTCTATTTGATAAGCTGCGGTGGCTGTTCCCCACACAAAGTCTTTACCAAAATCACTGCGCTTTAACTCTTCATCGGCTAATAGCGAAGCCATTAAACCCTTGGGCAACATGGCTCCTGCGCCCAATGCTGCTGTAATTTTCAGCCATTCTTCTCTGGTCATTTGATTAATTGTTTATGATTGAATATTGATTGCTTTTTCTGTAAATATTAACTGATAGAATTGCGTACACGCTGCGTATAATTTCTGATTGCCATGCGCAATTCCGTTCCCTTTTCTACATCTTCAAGAATGGAGATGGCTGCAAGCACATGCGTAAGCTGTTCGCCTTCATCTTTTCCTTCAATATTTATTTTGGGTTGCTGCTCTTCGTAAAGGGTATTTTCGGCTTCGCGAAGTTGTTCTTTCGTATATGTTTCTGCTAAAAGTTTTATTACAGGAAGTTGCATGATTTTATTTGTAAATTGAATTGCAATAAACGAATTTTACAATAATATCAAGCTTAATGTTTTTAGAAAGATTGCAGATTCTATTCGTTGCATATTATCCCTAAAAAAATGTAGTTAATTACCTTAACACAGGCAGTCTGACCTAGGTCAGACCAAGTATCTCTACACCACATGCATCCACAGTATGTTTGCAATTATCACAGCATACAAAAAAGTACCCAGTGCATTTCTTTTCAGCAGCGGGTCAAACTCTAAAGGCGCTTGAATTTTATAAACCTTATAGCAGGATTCAATAAAGATTATAAAAGCCGCATACAACCAAAATCTGGCGGAATAACGCATGTCAATATCCTTAAAAAACATAACCATGCAAATTATTGCAAGTACATTCAACACATAAAAGTAGCGCTTGGAATTTGCAAAGCCCAACCGCACAGCCATTGTAATCTTACCTGCTTTTTCATCGCTTATTCTATCGCGCATATTATTAAGGTGTAGCACAGTTGTTGCCCAAAAACCAATGCCCGAAGCGGGCAACAGCAATGTGATATTGAATGTATGCGCTTGCAAATAGTAACTGCCGCAAACGCCTACTAACCCAAAAAAAACAAACACAAACACATCGCCTAAACCATAGTAACCATAAGGATTTTTGCCAACCGTGTATTTGATGGCAGCGGCAATGGCAGCTATACCCAACAAAAAGAAAAACAAACCGATTTCGAGATTCAGATTTTTGGTAGCTTCAATAATTAACCACACGCCAGATACAAGTGAAAACAACACCGCAACAACAATACCAATCTTCATTTCGGCAAAAGAAAGTGCGCCAGATTGTATGGCGCGCTGCGGACCGATTCTATCTACATTATCGGTTCCCTTCAGGCTGTCTCCATAATCGTTGGCAAGGTTAGATAGCACCTGCAACAATAGCGTTGTGATAAAGCAAAGCACTAAAACAGATGTATTGAACTCGTCAGGAAAATCAAACCATGCGATGGCACTTCCTGTGATGATGGAAGAAAAAGCAAGTGGTAGTGTGCGCAATCTGAAAGCATTCAGCCATGCTTTGATTTTGAATTTCATGCGGTAAATATTGATAATTTTGAAATAAGCATTTTGTTTAATGATGTTTTCAAACACATAAATATGCTTTCAGTTTTAGAATAATCATTTGGTGTTTAATATTTCATTCGCATTTACTCAAATGAATTTTAATCTTAGCGTTTAGAAACTTCTTAAAATATGAAATACTTTTTCGCACTGCTTTCATTAAGTATCACTTTAGCCTTAACCATCGCGCTGAACAGTAAACTTGGTCCCGCGCCACCTTTTGGTAAGTTCTTAAATCCCTTTCAAGGCTTTTGGCAAAATGCAGTAAATGAAAATTCACCTGATAACATTGAAGCATCCTTGAAGGGTTTGAAGGATGAAGTAAGCGTAAGTTATGACGAACGCCTTGTGCCACACATCGAAGCCAAAAACGATGAGGATTTATACTTCATGCAGGGTTACATCACAGCAAAAAACCGTCTGTGGCAAATGGAAATATCTACACATGCCGCTGCTGGACGAGTGAGTGAAATTGTGGGAGATGGGGCATTGGAAAACGACCGCCTAATGCGCAGAATTGGCATGGGCTATGGCGCAGAAAAAGCTGAGGCATTTATTGCAAAAGATGAAGAAAGTCGCAGACAAATTCAAGCGTTTTGTGATGGAATAAACACTTACATCAATTCCCTTTCGCCAGCGCAATATCCTGTAGAATATAAGCTACTCAACTATGCACCCGAACAATGGCAAAACATCAAGGTGGCTTTGCTTTTAAAGAACATGGCAAACATGTTGAGCGTATATGAATACGATATTCAGAATGCGGCTTTTATAGAAAAATTTGGCTTGGATGAATTCAAGAAATTGTTCCCTGATTTTGAGCCAAGTGATGAAGATCCGATTGTGCCAGTTGCTGTTGGAAGTGTCGGCAAAGCTATGAGCCGTGAGCCATTAGCCATTAGAAAAGAGCAGCCAATACAAAGTGCCAATCACACTTCTAAAATCATAAATCTAAAATCGCAATTCACCAATCAGCATTCTTCAATCATCCATAATCAATCAAAAATAATAAATCAGTTTTCGCCTAATGCTGATGCGGCAATTGGTTCTAACAACTGGGCGGTGAGCGGCAGCAAAACCGCCAGCGGCAAACCGATACTTTGTAACGATCCGCATCTTCAACTTTCGCTTCCTTCTATATGGTACGAAATGCACCTCTCCTCCCCTACAGTAAATGTTTATGGGGCTACGCTGCCTGGCGCACCTGCTGTGATTATCGGGTTCAATGATTCTATTGCATGGGGTGTAACAAACGGTGGGCGCGATGTGCGCGACTGGTACAAAACAGAGTTTAAAGACAACACTAGAACGCAATACAAACTTGACAATGAATGGCAGCCAACTACTTTTCGTATTGAGCGATACAAACTTGCGGGCGGCAAAGAATTTTTAGACACTGTGGTATTCACCAAGTTCGGTCCGGTGGTATATGACCGCACTTTTGGGGATGCTGCCGCTAAGAATAATCTGGCGATGAAGTGGACTGCACACCTGCCATCCAACGAGTTTAAAACTTTTCACCTAATG
>CAZKHZ010000033.1:16330-23271 GCA_964552715.1 uncultured Chitinophagaceae bacterium
AACAACTATAGCGATTACAAAAATGCGTTGAACTACTTCACTTGCCCATCACAGAACTTTGTATTTGCCTCTGCCGCAGGCGACATTGCCATTCAGCAACAGGGTAAGTTCCCGCTGCGCGACCGCGCCACCGAGCAGGGAAAATATATCTCCACCAGTGAAACTAAAAACGACTGGACAGAATACATTCCTTATGATGCAAACCCGCACAGCCACAATCCTTCACGCGGTTTTGTGAGCAGCGCAAACCAACATCCCACCGATGAAAACTATCCATACTATTATTCAGGCGTTGGAGTTTATGAAAATTACCGCAACCGTGTTATCAATAAGATATTAAGCGAGTCGCAGAACATTACGGCTATGGACATGATGAAGATGCAGGACAATAATTATTTTCTATTAGCTGCCGAAGCACTACCAGTGATGATTGCATTATTAAATGAAAGCAAACTGAATGCTGAAGAGACTAAAGTAATGAACACACTGAAAACATGGAACCACTACACCAACCCCCAAGAGCTTGCACCTGTTTACTTTGAGATATGGTGGAATGAATTGCGCAGGAGTTTGTTTGACGAAATGCAAGACCCTAAACTTTCTTTAAAGCAACCGAATTTTTATGCCATTGTGCGGATGTTGAAAACGGACAGCACATCAATTTTTTACGACAACAAAAATACCGAAACCATCGAAAGGCGTGGAGATATTATAGCGCAGAGTTTCAAAGTGATTGCTGCCAGCATTGCAAAGAAAGAGTTTGTGGAAGTGCGCGAACCCTACGGCACCGACCTACCCCACAAGCTTGAAGATGTAAACAACCTCGACTGGGGAAAATACAAAGCCACCCGCGTGGAGCATCTTGCCCGTATTGCTCCTTTCACGCGCTTTGGTATTTATAATGGCGGCAACCTTGGCATCATCAACGCTACCAACTCTACGCATGGACCAAGCTGGCGCATGGTGGTGGACTTTGGCGAGCGCAAAGCACACGTGGTTTACCCTGGTGGACAAAGCGGCAACCCCGGCAGCAAATTCTACGATAATATGATTGACACTTGGGCAAAGGGCGAGTACTACACGGCAAACTTTTTTGGCGTGAAAGGGAAAACTGTTTTAGTTGAAAACTATAAACCACAAAAAAACTAATACGCTAAATTGCTTTGAGTTTATATCCAAATCGTTTTGAAGCAAATACATTTTTCCAACCGAATAAACAACAGAATTATGTTAGACAACATTTTCAAATTTCTTGCTGCTACCTTTTTTGCCATTGCTATTGCTGTGCATATTTATGGCTTGCTTTACCCCTTCAGTTCAGAATCTACTGCTTCGCATATTGCACACTTGCTTAGCTATTCTGTGTGTCTTTTTGCGGTATTGAAGCACATCAAAAGAGCGCACTTTATCTATTTCATTGCAGCCATGTATCCAATCTATTATCATGCAGGTTGCGCTCGCAATGCTGAAGGTTCTTTTAATGCAATTTGTGTGTTTGTGGTGTTGTTTATGTCTGCGGTAACCATTTGGATGTTTTACAATAATAGAAGTGAGCAATCTTAAAAAATTCACATTGCCAAACTATATTTAACGATAGTTGATTGTCATCGGAATGTATCACAATCATTTTATCGTACATGCCTTTTGTTAAGACTATCAAATATCTTCTTGAGCAGCTAAGCGTTGCAATCTTTATTCAAATAGAATTTTAAGTTTACCCAACAATATATCTCTAATGGCAAAATTCTTTTCTCTTCTGCTCGTTTTCTCCGGGCTTTTTTCCTTCTCACAAAATATTGACCCTAAAAAGATAGACATCGTTCGCGATAAGTTTGGCGTGCCATATATCTTCTCTAAAACTAATGCCGAAGCAGCCTATGGATTGGCTTGGGCGCAGTGCGAAGAGAACTTTAAAACCATGCAAGAGTTCTTTGCCATCAGCCGAGGTATGAATGGCAGACTAAATGGCAAGAGTGGCGCGGTTACTGACTTTATAGGCAGCATCTTTGAATTTGAAAAGATAATTGACGAGCGTTTTGACAAGGATATTTCGCCTGAGTTTCAGAAGGTTCTGAGCGGATATGTGCAGGGTATGAACGCATACATGGTGGCGCATCCCAATCAAATGCTTTTGAAGAACCAACAGCCTATTACCGAGAAAGATATTCTGAAAGGTTACATCTTCAACTTCTTGTTGATGAACCATAGTGCGATGGACATCATCAAATTGTTTAATAACAAAATGAACTTGTTCAAAACCCTTGGCAACTTGCAAGGTGCAGGCTCCAATGCCATGGCATATAGCCCTAACAAAACCATTGATGGCAAAACATATCTGGTTGCTAATCCGCATCAGCCAACCGAAGGTCCCTCATCTTTTTATGAAGTTGCCATGTACACCGAAGAAGGCTTAAACATTCACGGGGCAACGTTTATTGGAGGCGGTATAACGCCCATGATTGCCGCAAACAACAACCTTGGCTGGACACACACCACCAACTATGACGATTATGGCGATGTATTTCAACTTACTGTGCATCCACGCAAAAAAAACTTCTACAAGTTTGATGGAGAATGGAAAAAGATGGAAACAAAACACGCCAAACTGCATGTGCGTATCGGCAAGGTTATTTTTCATGTAAATAAAAAGTATTACAAATCGGTGTATGGTCCGGTGTTTAAGAATAAGGATGGTGTGTTTGCTGTGCGCAACAATGCCTACATGCGCATAGGTGCTGCCGAGCAGTGGTATCGTATGGGCTTGTCGAAAAACCTTGATGAATTTTGGGAGGCTTTGCAGATGCAACAGATACCATGCCAAACGGTTACTTATGCAGACAAATCTGGCAATATCTTTCACCTTAATAATGCCAATATGCCTATGCGCAATGAAAACTATAATTGGCGCGGCATTGTGCCAGGCGATACATCCGCAACACTTTGGAGCCTTGATAAAATAGTTCCTTTAGAACAATTAGCGCACATCAAAAATCCTAAGAGTGGGTATCTTTTCAATTGCAACAACACACCCTTCGACATGACTGATTCTTCGGAAAATTTGAAGCCTGAGAACTTCTCACAAACCTTTGGCATTTTAAACTCAAACACCCTGCGCGCCAATCGTTATCAAGATTTGATTAAAAAATACCCTAAGGTAAGTTTTGAAGATGTAAAAACCATTCGCGATGATGATTCGTATCCAATGCACAACCTCAACTTTCGTCAGTGTATGAACCTAACAAGTATGTATGCTATAGACACTAATGTTCACAAAGATTTAGCCGAAACTATCAGCCGCTTGCGCAACTGGAATGGCAAAAGCACTGCAAAAGATACCACCGCAAGTTTGATGGCTGTTTTTGGTGTTTATTTCAGCGATTATCTTGGCGCAAACATGGCTCCTTATGAGAATTACTTTGCGGATTCTACATTGATAAAGTTATTGCGCCAGTCGCGCGATTATCTTGTAAAGAATCATGGCTCGTTAGATGTGCCCCTTGGGCAGATTCAGAAGGTGCGAAGAGGCGATAAAGAGTTTCCTATGTATGGCGGCATTGAGACCTTGGCTTGCTGCACGGTGGGTTTTGATAAAGACGGTCAACTGAAGATGAACAAAGGCGATACCTTTATTATGTATGCCAAATATGGTGCCGATGGACTGGAAGAATTAAAGACAAGCAACCACGTTGGCAACAGTTCGAACCCATTGAGCAAACATTACAACGACCAGATGGAAATGTATGTAAACAAGCAACCTAAAACCATCACCATGAACAAGGCTGAAATCTACAACAATGCTGCTTCGGTAAGCCATCCTGAGTAAATCATTCTGGGTGTGCGGCATCCGTAGCTTAGGTAAAATAAGACTAAAAGTATTGCCACAAACAGGCAAGTAATTATTGCACGCTACGTCAGAAATTAAGACGTTTGCTTAGAAGTAATTTATTGGGAGGGTGTTTTGGATTTTGGTGAAGGAAAGAAAAAATGCTTCAGCATTAATGCCGGAGCTTGCAGCGGAAAAGGGCTTTTCTTTGCATTAAGATAAGATGCGTAAACTCAAAGCAGACCTCCTTTTAAAATTTTAGTTAAAGTCTAAAGCCTTGGAAATAAATTTCATTTACTCAAATCATTTTGGCTTAACAGTTGTTTATTAGGAGAATATCAAAAAACAATTTTAAAAATGGAGGAGCGAGATATTGATAGAATTATTGAAATGGCGTGGGAAGATCGCACTCCGTTTGAAGCAATAAAAGTACAATTTGGATATTCGGAAGGTGATGTGATTGCATTGATGCGAAGGGAATTGAAACGCAGCAGTTTTGATTTGTGGCGAAAGCGGGTGAACAGTGGTGTTAGTCAAAAGCATGCCCAAAAGCGGAATGAGGAAATTAGTAGGTTTAAATGTAGCAGGCAGAAAACTATTTCTATGAACAAAATAAGCAAGCGATAAATGGAAAGGCAATTTGCTACTGAATATGAAGCAATTCTTGAAAAGGTGGACAGGATTGATGCTGTGAAGTATGGCAGGACGAGAAACTATGTGGATGGAGCTGTTAGCTATTTGTCTCCATATATTTCACGTGGTGTTATCAGCACGAAACAAGTGCTTGAAAGTGTTGTTGCGCGAGGTCATAAACTGCATCAGATTGAATCTTTTGTGCAGGAACTTTGCTGGCGAGATTATTTTCAGAGAGTGGCAGCCACAAAGAATTTGAATGAGGATATTAAACAGCCGCAGCAAGACATTTTGAATTATGAAATACCGATAGCAGTAGTAAATATCAATACTGGAATTGCAGGAATTGATGAAGCTATAGAAAGACTATACGCCACGGGCTACCTGCACAATCATTGCCGCATGTACACGGCATCGGTGGTGTGCAATGTAGCTAAATCGCATTGGCTACATCCTGCTCAATGGATGTATTTTCATTTGTTGGATGGAGACTGGGCAAGCAATGCGTGCAGTTGGCAATGGGTTGCGGGTGCCAATAGCAGTAAGAAATATTTTGCCAATCAGGAGAACATAAACAAGCACACCAACACCAATCAGGTAAATACATTTTTGGATAAATCTTATGAGGATATTAAGCAAATGGAAGTGCCAATGAAATTAACGGCTACACAAAAGTTATCACTTGAAACAAGTTTGCCTGAAAGCGAAACTTTGCTAATTGATTCGAACTTGACTACGTTTATCTATAACTATTATAATCTAGACCCGCTGTGGCATTTGGGAGAAAATGGGAACAGGGTTTTGTTGATTGAGCCCAATTTTTTTGCCGCCTATCCGGTGAGTAAAAAGTGTATCGAATTTATGTTGGCTTTGGGTAAAAATATTTCTAATCTACAAGTTTTTGTAGGTTCGTTTGAATTACTTTGCCAAGTACATGATTTGAAAAATGTTTGTTACAAAGAACATCCGCTTAATATCGGGTATGCTGGCACAGAAGAGCCGAGGGATTGGATTGCAGACAATGTAAGCGGTTATTACCCTTCTTTCTTTTCATATTGGAAAAAAGTAGCGCAACAATTAAGTCTAAAATATACTTAACATGATTATTGATAAAGAAGCTTTGAGCAAATATGAAAGTCGTTATCGAGCCACATTGATTAATTCGCTCGCAGGAGTGAAGCAGGCGGTTTTAATTGGCACAAAATCTAAAGATGGGTTTAGCAATCTGGCAATTTTTAGTTCGCTAATTCATATTGGTGCAAACCCTGCGCTTTGGGGTTTTATCTGCCGACCGGATGTTGTAAAAAGAGATACACTAAGTAATATTCTGGAAACAAACTACTACACCATCAACTACGTTGCGGTTAGCGATTATAAGAAGGCGCATCAATCTTCTGCAAAGTATGACAGGAGTATTTCGGAGTTTGAGGCGTGTGGATTTACCGAATTTTATCATGCTAATTTTGAAGCGCCATTTGTAGCCGAAGCACCTGTAAAAGTGGCTATGAAACTGGAACAAAAGATAGACATCAGTATCAATAACACCATTTTAATTATTGGTAGTATTCAACACATTGAAATTGAAGAATCAATTATTTCTTCTGATGGTTTTGTAGCCTTAGATAAGTTGAACACACTTGCTTGTGCGGGTTTAGATGCTTATTACGAAACCCGTTTGATAGACCGACTAAGTTATGCTAGACCTGATGAACCGATTACGAAAATCTGAATTGTTGAATCAAATTCTTAAGCATAATTTGAGTGTGTAGATTTGTAATGAAGGTAGGCGCACTTTTTGTAGGGCTAAATGGTTTAGGGTGAATAATAAATTGCATAGGACTTAAGGGACTGTGCGTGCGCTACAATTTTCAACCGTGGTTGGGGGTTAAAACCAACCACATTTTTCCTTCGCAGCAGAGTGTCTCTTTTGTTGCAACGTCTCCTTTCTATAAAATTCCTTACAGCAACTGTCTCGCCTAATCGCACATTCCGATAACAGAAATATTTGCCATTAATACCAAAGGGATTTTATGTTTATAAATACAATATGCCAAAGTAGTGCGACCCCGATGTGGTCGTATATTATGGGTGTTTGTGGTTTGCTGTAAACGTTGCAATCCTTCAGGGTGGTATTATTTATTGATACTGTTTGTAAAATCTAAAACATGGACCACACTTTCAGAACTATGAAGATGTAATAGAAAAACTTCTGACCTTGTTTCAGAGCTTCGAAGGTATATAGTAAAAACTTTCGAAATTATTGAAGAATTTCCCATATAGTTAGAGTATAACCGCAAGCACGGATAGTTTTTCTGTTCTTTTGATGGATGTGCAGTCACGTTATAGGTTTAGGCTAAAAAATGCTGCTGAGAATGTACGTGAGGGATACAGCGAAAAGACTACAGTGATGAACGAGCGAAGACTTGTAGCATATTGCCCGAACTTACATCAATATTAACTGGGCAATGGGGAGCCCCATAATTAT
>CAZKHZ010000034.1:0-22500 GCA_964552715.1 uncultured Chitinophagaceae bacterium
CGGCTGTTTCATTAATCATTAATCATTTATAATTTATCATTCCTCCCAACTCCAACCTCCCATCCGTTCCTCAAAGCCTCCTTTACATTTTCCGAAGCCCATATTCTATTTCTCAGAGCCTAATCTCAATTTCTCAAAGACTATTTTCTGTAAGTTCCAAAAAATCAATTCCCACTTTTATCTATTCCTCCATAAATTCTGCAATACTTTTTAATCTATCGCTTATCTCCGTTTCATTCAACCTAGCAATTAAAATATCCATTCCCTTTTGCGCCAATAAATCTTTATCAATATTGCTTTTATACACCATCTTTTTAACCGCAGAAGTTAAGTATGCTTATGATTGGTGGTTTTCATTTGTATAATATCAACTAAAAAAGCAAATGCCATTGAAAAATAGATATATCCTTTTGGTATCTCAAAATGAAATCCTTCGGCTAATAAAGAAACCCCAATTATCATCAAAAAACATAATGCTAGTATTTTAAATGATGGATGTTTTCGAATGAATTCACTTATTGGTTTAGAAGCAATGAGCATAATAATAACGGTAACAATAACTGCCGTGTACATTATCCAAAGTTCATTAACCATGCCTACTGCGGTAATAATAGAATCAATAGAAAACACTAAATCCAGAATAATTACCTCAGTCAATAATTTGCCAAAATTTTTTACTTCAGTCGTGGTGGTATTTTCACTATTTGCTAGTTCCGTTTTATGATAGATTTCTTTTGTGCTCTTATAAATTAAAAAGAGTCCACCGCCTATCAAAATTAACCCCTTGCCTGAAAAATCGGTTTCAAATAAGGTGAATAAAGTTTGGTCTAGTTTTAATATCCAAGAAATAAATGCAAGCAGGCAAAGTCTCATCGCCATTGCTAAGCCAATGCCCCAATAACGAAGTTTATTTCTTTCATCTTCGGGTAACTTGTCGGCCAAAATTGAGATGAAAATAATATTGTCAATGCCTAGAATTACTTCTAACGCTATCAAAGAAAGTAAGGGAATTATTGATTCAATCATGTTTGTTTTTACCTATTTTTTTGTGCTATTTACTATGTTTAAATGAATATACTATTCGCGGCCAGAAAATTAAAAATGTATTTCAGTTAAATCCCGTAATTATTTTAGAATTTTTTTTCTGGCAATTTCGTTGTCTGAAATGATTTATCTCCATCCTCCGCCCAATGCTTTATAAATAATCACGGTGGCAATACGTTGGCGTTTGTTGGTGTTGATGAGTTCAACTTTAGTTTGCAACGAGTTTTGTTGTGCAAGTAAAACCTCCAAATAGTTTGCTCTGCCTGATTTATAAAGGTCGTTTGAAGTTTCGACTGAAAGGGTCAGCAAATCGTTTTTTTTCCATCAACGTCTCGCCTAAGCGGACGATGCGTCCCATGATGTAATAATCACTAATTAAAATCAATCCCACTTATAGCTATTCCTCCATAAATTCTGCAATACTTTTTAATCTATCGCTTATCTCCGTTTCATTCAACCTAGCAATTAAAATATCCATTCCCTTTTGCGCCAATAAATCTTTATCAATATTGCTTTTATACACCATTTTTTTAATCGCAGAAACAGAATCTAACTTGCAAGATTTGTAAGTATCAAATACAAACAAAAGCGCAGCTTTTGCTTCCTCTTCATTAGTTACAAACTCCTCTACCAGTTGCCAGTTTTTAATGGTATCCGTAGCAAACTTGCCTCCCATAAACACCATTTTTTTTATTTGAAGTGGCGTTAATCTATTGAGCAATGCGGGTAAAATCATGCCAGGTATTAATCCCAACAATCCTTCGGGCAAAGAAAATTCACTTTTGCTATCGGCTATTACATAATCACAAGCACACACAATACCCATGCCGCCACCCGCTGCCGAACCACTTACATAGGCAATAGAAACAAATTTCCCAGTTTGTAATTTTTTGAGAAAAGCTCCATAAGCCTGTATTTCAGGCATGTAGTTGCCTTTTTTATTTTCCGTAACCCAGCGCAAATCCAAGCCATTGCAAAAAATAGTCTCGCTCCCTTTTAAGAGAATAAAGCGCATGTCCTTGTCCTCTGCTTCCTTTAATTTTTGGTTCAATAACGCTATTGAATTTGGATTTAAAAGGGGAGGTACTTCTATTTCTAAACAGTTGTAATTAGCTGAAATCATATTCTCTGTAATATCCTTTAGAACCCTTGTAAATCAATAGTCCTTTGCCTTTGTATGCAGTTTCATACAATCCCGAAACCATATCAAAATCAGGCGTAAAGTCGCCTTCTTTTATTCTTGTTTCCCGAGCCATTTCCATGGCTTCATATTCTTGTACATTTATTACATATCTATTTTTCAATAGCGCAACTATGCCCGATTTTGCTGCTACTGCTTTTGACTTTTCGGTACATAAAACACTATAAAATTCTGCACAAGAACCAGAACCATAAGAGAAAATTCCCAATCTATCTCCAGCTACCAAATCGGTAGCTTGATCAATCGTAGCTAGTAGAGCTATAAATACAGAACCGCCATAAGTACCCCCAATTTCTTTAGCGTATTGTATAGAAGGTAAAACTTTCTTTTTAAAACTTTCCAAAACGCCTTCGGCATCGGCATCTGTATTCATTCCAATCAATAGTTTATGTGCCCGAAAGCTAATGCCACTAAAGGGGACATGATAAATATTGTATTTGAAATCTTGTTCAAAATTTGCATTCGGCACATTCAATTCATAGTCTTCATAGGTAGCTGCCAACGCCTCCATGTATGAAAAAAGACTATGCTCGCTATTGCCCGTTTCTAGCCAAGGTAATGGGCGAATTACATCGGCTACTTCATGTGCATACACGCCAAAATTTTGCATCTCTAGTTCTACAAAATCTGGTTTGTCTGAAACTAAAAGTGCCACCGCACCACCACCACAAACATATTCCCAAGGTTTGTGTATAGAATTCAAACTTTCATCGGTTGTAATTACCAATGCTTTTTGTCCTTTGCGAACCATGCCAGATGATAACCAACTCACCGCCATCTTTAAAGCAGCCGTGCCAGAATAGCAAGCAATCTTTACCTCAAAATGTCGGCAATTACTAGGCAAACCTAAATGGTGGAACACCCAAGAACTCAATGCTTTTTCATGATCCAAACCCGTTTCAGAAGCTACTATCAAAAGCCCGATGGAATCTATATCTTCCTTTGTCAGCATTGGTTTGGCTGCATTTACTGCCATGGTTACAGAGTCTTCCCAAGGGGGATTTACGCCTCTTTTTTCTACCATCAATTCCTTCCGCATGTGCGCCACATCATAACCTCTTTCTGTAGCTAATAATTCTAAATCTAACTGCAATGCAGTTGGATAAACACTTATTTTTTCTATTCCGTATTTCTTATTTTCCATTATTCAGCCCAGTCTAAACCGCCCGTCACGCTTATGGCTTGCCCATTTACAAAGCTAGCGGCATCCGATCCTAAAAATAAAACCACTTCTGCCAATTCTTCTAACTTTCCCATTCGCTTGATGGGGCAATGTAAAATCCAAAAATCTTTCAAACTATTGCTCAACGATTCTTTGGTCATATCCGTTTCAAACATACCCGGCACTACTACATTGCTGGTAATTCCTTTTTGACCGTATTCCTTTGCTATGGCGCCTGAAAGACCTAATAAACCTGCCTTGCTCGCACTGTAGTTTGCCTGCCCCGAAATACCATCTTTAGCTATAGAAGAGATAGTAACAAAACGCCCCTTTTTATTGGCTAAAAACTCTGGAAGAAATGCCCGAATCACATAAAATGTCCCGTTCAAGTTGGTGTCTATCACATCCAACCATTCATCATCGGTCATACTAAATGCCAAGTTATTTTTATTAATGCCCGCATTATTTATCACCGTATCTATTCCTTCAAAATCATCCAACACTTGGTCTGCAACCGTTACTACATCATCATTCTTGCGAATATTTAATTGATAGCCTTTGCATTTTTGTAAAGGAGCTACTCTATTAGCTTCTGCATAAATAGCAGCCAAATCAGTTTCGGGATTGTTGTAGGTAAATGCTACATCATTTCCTTTTTCCAAAGCCATCATCATTATCTTTAAACCAATACCGCGCGAACCGCCAGTGATAAAAATTTTCATTCTTTATAAAATTGAATTAAAAAAATCGAATCTTACTTTATTATATTTCAAATGGATTGATCTATGTCAACTCTTCTATACCTTTGAAATCGTCAATATTTCGGGTAATTAAAATAAGATTGTTAACCATAGATGTTGCTGCAATAATTGCATCTGGCAGTTTTATTTTTTTCTGCTTTCTAATTTGAATTGTTTTTGAAATAATATCGCTATTCAAATCTAAAACAGCGGAAGCGTTGATGAATATTCCTGTAATACTTTCTTCTTCTTTGCTTGAAAAATTAAATCCCAAAATTTCCATTTGAGTGATAACAGAAATCTTTGGATTTTCATCAATAATGGGATTCAAAAAAGTGACACCTGATGGAGGCAACAATCCATGTAGGTAAGCAATTATGATATTAGTATCTAATAAATGTTCCATCATAAATTTTTAGCTATTTCTCTCTTCCCATTCATTTCTACTTTGCAATAGTTGCTGTAGTTTTTTTTCTCCTTCTACTTTGGGTAGCTTTCCTTCTAATTCAGAGAGTTTTATTTTTATTATAGTTTCCGTGTTTACCAAATCTCTCAAATCTTCATATTTTTGCACTAATATATTCCAGTCGTTTATAGGCACAAAGACTCCAGTATTTTTTCCAAATCCATCTTGTATTAATTGTAGTCTCATGGCTTTCAATTTTATGCAAATTTACTAAAAGTTAAAGGATACTTATCCCTTCCATTTTTTAATCAAACTAATACTATTCAACCCTCCAAAACCAAATGAGTTTTTGAGCAAAATATTGATTTCGTGTTTTTGACGCACATTTCTGCAAACGTCAATATCTACCTCTGGATCTAAATTATCTATATTAATTGAAGGGTGTAATTCTCCCTTGTTCATTTGCAAAATAGCAGCCACTGTTTCTACTGTAGCAGCCGACCAGCAAGTATGCCCCAACATAGATTTTGGTGCATTTACTTTTAGTTTGTATGCATGGTCTCCAAACACTTCTTTAATAGAGCGTAACTCGGTCATATCGCCCAATGGGGTGGAGGTAGCGTGTGCATTTATATAATCCACTTCATTAGGTTCTACACCACATTTTTTGAGCAATCTTTTCATCAATCGTGCTTGCCCTTTTTGAGAAGGTTGGGGTAAATGACAGCCATCAGAAGATGATTCTACACCTAAAATTTCGGCATAAATTTTTGCCCCGCGCGCTTGGGCATGTTCTAAGTCCTCCAATATCAAAACTGCGGCACCATGCGATGGTACAAAGCCCTCGCGAGCCATATCATACGGGCGACTTGCTTTTTCTGGAGCATCATTAAAGGACTTGTAGGTGATAGCTCCCATGATAGCCATGCCTTGTAAATCTAAAGGAGAAAAGTCCAAAAGTGGCGCTACTACAGCAGCTACGGGTACATCGTGTAACATGATTTCATCTACAGCACAACGCAAAGCCACATTTCCACTGGCACATGCCGCACCTACCGTGTAGGCTGGACCGTGCAACTGCAACACATCTGTTACACTGCCCACATGGTGAGTATCTAAGCCATACAATGCAAAAAGCCCATCTACAAAATCAGGCTCATCATTAAATACATCATGATTTTCAAAAGTGTATTTCTGATTCAAATTATGACCAGACACCACGGTAGCAATGTTATTACCATCTTCTATTTGTTCGGTGAAACCTGCATCTAAAAAGGCTTCTACAGCAGTCTGTAAAGTTACAGCTATACAAAAAGGAGACTTTTTTGCAAGCTTAACCAAACGGTCAAACATGTCAGCAGGTATTCTATCCTTGTAAGTTTGAATCTTAGCATGAACATCATATTCACCCAAATCACCGCCCACCTTGGCATAGATACGCTCTGTATCCAATGATTTCCATCTCGTAATTGCAGATTTTCCCGCTAAAAGATTTTCTAAAAATCCTTCCAACGTATCGCCAATAGGCGTATTGATGGACATTCCAGTGACTACTATTCTTTTCTTAGACATAAAATTTGATTGCTTATATTTTCTAAATTTATTTCAACTATGGATAATATACTTCTAAAACTGAATGGGAATATACTTCATCATTTAATAAAACTTGCGCCATCATTAATCCCATAAAATCATCGTCCTCTATGGATTGCACCCGAATAGTAAGCAAATCTCCGGGTTTTACTCCTTTATTAAAACCTGCATTGTGAACACGTGTAAAAAGCCCCTTTACCGGCACACTATTCTCAGTAATTTCTGTTGTAGAATTTTTCAAAAAATAAGCCATACAAAGTCCCGCTTGTCCCATACTTTCAATCTGCATTACACCTGGGTAAACCGGCATATCAGGAAAGTGCCCTTCAAAAATAGGGTCAGTAGGATTTATATAACTCGTTGCTTCTATAATTTGATGCTGTAAACTAACTGTAGTAAGGCTTGTAATTAAAGCAAAAGGTGACCGATGTGGGATTATTTTATCTATATCTTCTTTCCCAAAATTCAATTTTACGGTATCGTCAAAATCAATTTGAAGCGGTTGCCGTTTCACTTTATTAATCCAATTTTCTAAATCACTCATGCGCTAATACTGGCTTTTATTTTCTTCACTAAATTGGTCAACACTTCTCCTGGTCCAAGTTCAATAAAATTGCACGCTCCATTTTCTAACATAAACTCAATACTCTGAAGCCATTGGATAGGATTATCTAATTGATTGACCATGTTTTCAATACAATCCTCTATGGAATCTGTATATGGTTTTGCAGTAAAATTTGAAATAACAGGAATTGAAGTAATTGAAAGCGTAGAAGGATTGATGGCATTCCTAAACTCTTCTTTTACTACACTCATATATCTGGAGTGAAATGCACCACTTACTTTCAAGGGGATATAACTATAGCCTTCCTCATCCATAAAATCCGCAACCTCCTCCAAATTTTCTAATGCGCCTGAAATTACAATTTGTGTAGGAGCGTTTATGTTCGCTATGTCAATAGTTGGGAATTTATCATTTAAAATCGCTTTCAACTCTTCATATTCTGCGCCAATAATAGCAGCCATACCAGTACCTGGAATGGAGTACATTAACTCCCCTCTTTTTTGCACCAATTTCAACCCTGTTTCAAAATCAAATAAGCCAGCAGCTAACAAGGCGTTGAATTCACCTAAACTGTGCCCCAGCAAATAGCTTGGCTTATCATTTGTTTCTAAATAGTTTAAATAATGTAAGTGATTTACTACAAAAAGTGCTGGCTGCGTGTACTTCGTTTGTTGCAATTTATTTTCAGGATTTTGTAAACACAATTCCACCACATCGTATCCTAAAACACGATTGGCTATAGCCACTGTTTCAGGATATTTTTTAAATAAATTTTCTCCCATCCCTTGTACCTGAGATCCTTGTCCGGGAAATAAAACTACCTGCATCTTATTTTAATTATAATTAAATACTACACAATTTTCAATGTTACCCTCTACTGCAAAAGCTGCTTTAAATCCACTTGCAACATTCAATCTTTTTATTGTCCACACTTTATTCTCACACCAAGTAAGGGCATTTGTTTCTTGCTGATAAAAATCCGCCAAATTCATTTGTGAAATATCTGCGTGTAGCCCAGTGCCAGTAGCTTTTATATATGCTTCTTTAAAAGTCCAATAGGTGAAAAAAACTTCTTCATTCATTTTTGTATCGCTAAAAATATGTTCGTTTTCCTGTTTAGAAAAGGAATACTCAGCAAAAGTTTTTGGGTCTTGGATTGGTTTTATTTCTTCTAAATCTATTCCTACTGTGGCATCAAAATAAATAGCTAGAAGGGCTTTGTTGCTTCTATAAGTGTGACTAAAATTAATGTAAGATTTTTCTAAATAGGGCTTCCCGAAATTAGTGTAAGCATATTGAACTGTAGATGCATCAATGGAAAGATATTTTGCTAATACATGCTTGCGAAAAACATGATTGCAAACATATTTTACAACATCCTTTTCATAAACAAATTTATTGGCTCTACTTATTTCTTCTACTGATAAAATAGGACGTAACTGTTCTTCCACAAAATCTTTTTCATCAATTGTGTAATTCCAAATATGCAATTCTCCTTTTTTAATTTCCAATGCAGGTATTTGGTTTATGCAATGTTTT
This sequence comes from uncultured Chitinophagaceae bacterium, assembly GCA_964552715.1. Lineage (GTDB taxonomy): Bacteria > Bacteroidota > Bacteroidia > Chitinophagales > LD1 > UBA7692. Next base: position 8,251 of record CAZKHZ010000034.1, read on the forward strand.
TTGGCCTCGGAAACATATCGTCTAACAAATAATCTCTAAATTTTCTTGGAAGCAGACGAGTTAGTATTACCAGTAAATTTATGTCGGAAGCTGGTACAATTAAGAACTTGCGTTTGCCATTTGCTTGCTTCAATATTTTAGTAGCAGCATCTGCTGTTTTTTGCAACTTTCGTGGAGCCTCTTTCTTCATCCACTCGGGTGCATTTTTTATTTCGTTATGAAATTGTTCAGTATCCATGTCACCCGGAGTAGCCACATACACATTAATATCTTTGTGCAATAACTCTCTTCTAAGCGCTTCACCAAAGTTAATGATACCAGCCTTTGCGGCACAATACATAGAATATCCCGCAGCTCCCATCAAGCCAAAGCCCGAAGAAATAAGTAATACTTTTGCACCTTTATTAAGTAGTGGTGTAAATTGATAAGCTGTTAAAATTGTTCCCCAAAGATCTACTTCTAAATCTTGCTTTAATTCAGTTGCAGAAGAATAATCAGTCAATAATTTTGTAGAAACTTGCCCTGCATTCAGTATCAAATAGTCTATTGTGCCAAATTCATTTTTAATATCAGTAGTTACTTTTGCCAAACCCTCTTCATCGGTAATACTGCAAGAAATGGCTTTTGCAGTGATGCTCTTAGCTTTTAAAGCTGCTACAGCTTTATCTAATTTCGTTTGATTTCTGGCTAATAGAATTAAAGAATAACCCTGTGCCCCTAATAGTTCTGCTAATGCAAAACCTAAGCCCGATGAGCCACCTGTTATAAGTGCAATTTTTGCCATGCGTCTTTTTTTATTTCAGTAAAAAATCAAACTTTTCTGCGGCAGATAAAATAATCTCGGCTGCTTTTGCAAGTTGCTCTTGCGTATGCTCCGATGTAATGAACATCCGGATTCTTGCATCATTCTTTGGCACCGCAGGAAACTGAATAATACTGGTGTCTAAGCCAGTCTTTTGCAAATAATCATTCAATGCCAATGTTTTGCTTTCACTTCCAAAATTCACAATTACCACCCACGCATCGCTCACTCCTAAATCTACTTTGCCTTTTAGTAAATTTCTAAAGTACGCAGCATTGGAATGTAGTCTTGCTCTGCGTTCGTAGCCCACGGGTGCTCCTGCCAATTCTATCACTTTCACCATGCCACCAGTAACTGCTGGGTCTAAGGCACAAGAAAACATGCGGCATTTAGCATACCAATTAATATAGTTGACGATATTCTTCTTGGCATATACCGCCCCACCTACGCCACCAAATGCTTTGGAGAAAGTCATTACATATAAATCTACATCTTCTAAAACACCTTGCGCTTCACAAACTCCTCGTCCATTTTCACCAGCTATTAAAGCAGAGTGTGCTTCATCTACCAATGTAAACGCGCCATATTTTTTTGCTAAGCGCACTACTTCTTTCAAATTTCCAAAATCTCCATCGCCACTATACACGCCTTCTACACACACTAAAACACGGGTAAAGTCATCGCATTTTGCTTTTAATAATTCTTCTAAATGCGCCATATCGTTGTGACGAAAGTAGAGTGCTTGACCACCCGAAAGCTTTGCCCCTTCTACAATAGACATGTGCGATGCCTGATCCATAAGTACCACATGCCCAGGTTTTATAAACGCAGAAATAACGCCTAAATTCACGCTATAACCAGCAGTAAATAAGGATACTCCTCTATCTGGCAAACCGAAGAAATTTACTAAAGCGTGTTCTAACTCTTGATGTATCTTGTAAGTACCGCTAATAACAGGAGAGCTGGATGCCCCCAAGCCATATTGTGCCACGGCATCTTGTGCTGCTTTGATTACATCGGGATGGTATGAAAATCCCAAATAATTATAGCTCGAAAGATTAATTATGTGAACAGGCGCACCATTTTTTCGCGCCAAATCTATCTCGGGTTTTTGGGCAGCATCTCGCACCGCTTCAAAGGTGTAAATGTTTTTATCGTTCAAAATATTGAACCATTCGCCAAACAAATCTATCTCCTCCAAATCTGCCGACATATTCATCATAAACATATCGTAGGTGTAGTCAGCATAGTTTTTGTGAACGTGCGCTACCAAACTTTCATCTAATTGTGACATGGTATTATTTTAAGCAGTTTTCGCTTTCGCTTTTTGCGTGCGGGTGTATATTTCCATCAAATTATCAAAGAAATTGGTGCCCTTATCTACGGTAATTATTTGCCCGGTGATGGTGTCGCAATAACCAGAACATAACCCAACCATTGCTTCTGCCAATTCTTCGGGCTGTATCCAATAACTGTCAGGTACAAACTTTTGTGCAAACTCATATAAGTCCTTTCCAAAAGTTGCTTCTAACGATTTAGTTTTAATGGCGCGAGACCGCACTGCATTAATAACTACATCGTATTTCCGCAAGCGATAGCTGATGTATTTTACAAAAACTTCCATCACTGTTTTGGAGGCTGCTACATAATCATAACCAATTGAATAATCGGTAGGACCTGTTGACGAAACCGCCATAATATACTTTGGATAAGCACCAAAAACTCGCTCTATCTCTTGCGTATAAGCCACCATTGGCCAAGTGGAATAGGAAATACTTTGCTTCAAACCTTTCAGGGTATAATCTTCAAAACAATTGATGACCATAGCTGAAGAAACATTGCTAATAAAAATATCAATCTTATCCATTGAATTTTTCAACTCTTCTAGCAATGCTTTAGTATCTGCGGCATTGGCTACATCTGCTTGTGCCAAAATAGGCTTAGGTGCGCCTACCTTTTCAAATTGCTCATAGATAGCTGCATCATCATGGTCTCCCCAGCGGTAGGTTAACACACACAAAGCCCCTCTTTTTCCAAAAGAAAGCCCCGTCTCTAATCCAATACCTCTAGTGCCTCCAGTTATAAGAACGGTCTTAGCCGTGAAGTCTAAAAATGAATTATTCAAGAATTAGTTTTTTGAGAAAGTTTCAAATTTGTCTATCAATCCAGATATGTTTTGGATTTCTGACAATTCGGTGCGAGGTATTTTGATTTTCAATTCGCGCATTGTTCCAGATACAATTTCAACTATATCTAAACTGTTTGCACCGTAGTCTGTGAATTTTTTATCAGCATCTACAGTTTCGGTAATTCCGGCTACAGATTTTTTCAAATGCTTCTCTATTACTTCTAAAATTGCTGCTCTGTCCATTATTCTCTGTTTAAAATTTGCTGCAAACTTATTGGTTTAACCCATATTTCGCAATAGGTGAGGAGTTGAAAGGGAGATTAAAAGGCTGTAGCCTATTGCAACATGCTATTTAACAACAAACTTTGTTTTTCACAAAACACATTTTGACACTTAAAAACAGTTTACATCTTCAAAGTAAGCACCAATGGCAAAGCTCTGTATCTGTGTTTATTGTTGAAAAAAAATAATATTGCACAGAATTCGCGCTAAGCGTGTTTGTTATAAAAGTTTCCTTCTTAATTAGTAATAGCAATAATTGTGTCTAACTCCAACGCGCTCGTCCAACTTTCTATAGATTCCAATGCTATTGCACACTTGAAAATGCAAGATGTGGCGGGCAAAAATGCACTGTCTGCGCCATTTATAGAAGCGCTTATACCCATTTTAGAAACGTTGAAACACGATACCACTATTAAGGTTGTTTTAATGAGCGGCACTACTGAAATCTTTTGTTCAGGGGCAGATATAGATACTCTTATAAAGCTGTGCAAACGAGAAATCAAGCCAGTGGATATTATTCTTTCTAAAATGATATTAGATATACCCGTACCAGTTATAGCAGCTATGGAAGGTCATGCAATTGGGGGTGGATTGGCAATTGGGGCTTGTGCTGACATCGCGATTTTAGCTGAAGAAAGTAGGTATGGTTGCTCCTTTATGAATATGGGTTTTACGCCCGGCATGGGCATTACAAAATTATTGGAGCATTTTATGAGCCCCGCCATGGCGCAAGAAATGCAGTACACAGGAAACTTTTATCAAGGGAAAAACTTAATAGGAAAAACGAACTTGAATTACATTTTGCCGAAGGTAGAAGTGCAAGAAAAAGCTGAAAGTTTAGCATTGGCTATAGCCGAAAAGCCGCGCAAGGCATTAACCGTACTCAAACGCTACCAAAGTATGCAGCGCAGAAAACTGTTTGAAGAAACATACAGTATAGAAACCATGATGCACGAGCTTACTTTTAATGAAGAAGAAATTTTAAAAATTATACAAGAAAATTATGTCAGATAACAAACAACGAGTAGTGCTGGTAACGGGCGGCAGCAAAGGAATAGGCAAAGAAATAGCCATGAAGTTTGCAGAGCATGGCGACCAAGTCATCATCACTTATGGCTGGGGCAGCGTGGAAGAAGAAGATATTATAGCCGATTTTACGGCTAAAGGATTGCCGGCACCTTACTTGAAACAAGCCGATGTGATTAATAATGAAGATACCATTGACTTGCTTAACGATATAAAAAATCGCTTTGGGAAATTAGATGTGTTTATCTCCAATGTGTCTTTTACCACTTTGGTAAAAAGCATGGACGATTACAAAGAAGCCAATTTGCTGAAGAGTATTGAATATAGCTGCTGGCCTATGGTAGAATATACCCGCCAAATAAAAAATGTGTTTGGCACGTACCCTAAATATGTGTTAGGCTTATCTTCTCATGGTCCCGATAGGTTCCACAAAAACTATGATTTTGCAGCAGCTACCAAAGCCTTGAATGAGACCTTGATTAAGTATTTGAATTATCATTTCTATGAAGAAGAAGTGATTTTTAATATTGTAAGAACCCGCCCGGTAATCACTGATTCTTTACTTTCTACTTTAGGAAACGAATGGGTAGAATTTATAGCCAAATACGATATACCCGGCACCCACATCGAGTTAGAAGAAGTAGCCAAAGTATGCTATGTAATGTGCAGCGGGCTGATGGATGGCATCCGCGGGCAAACCATCAATGCCGACAGAGGCTATGATTTTGCCGAAGGCTTACAACGCTTGTACATGGATCAAGAGGTGTTGGGCTTGTAAGTTGTTGCCTTACTTTGAGTTTAAAAGGAATGGCTTACTACGATTGGTATAAGCCTCTGCAAAGGTTAAAATGTCTTTACACAACTATGTAATGTTTCGAGCACGGTGCCACTAGCTTTACACAACTGTGTAATGGACTCTAACACACTTATATCAGATGTTTAGGAGTGTAAATGGATTTGTTTTACCCGCCTCCGCTCGCATCTTGCGAGTGCTTTTTAACTCCGCGTCCAGCGTTTACTCCTCACGGTAATTCTTCATAAGCATTCAAACCACAAAACCAATGCCCTACCCGCGTGCTTCAGCTCGCTTACAGAAAAAAAACCCTTTTTAATCAAAATAAGCTTCTGCATTTATGCCGCACTATAAAAGCACACATTTCACTGTATTCATTCGTCTATTCGGGGTTTCGTTATTCCTTTCTCAAGCAACCCCATCAGCGGTCGCAGAACCCTTGTGGAGGTTTTACAAAACACTCCATTTTTATAACTCCAGATTCCAAATTATTTTTCCACTATTCATATAGTTAAAATCATTTTCCTTGGCGCACCATTAGCTAAATCAGATTTTTTAATTTATGCAAGTTTCGCAGCACAATATGTTTGCGGATGTGGAAACACTCAATGGCTCAGCCACACAGCCAAACAACCCTTGCCATTATACAGATGGGAATAACAGCCGAAGTATTCGGTCATTATTATTAAGAACAAGAAAACTCCCAAGGAAGACATGCGAAAGATTGTAGCAGGTAGCTTGCCCGCGTATAGAGTTAATTGGCTGTTACTCGCAACTTGTTACTCGCCACTCAGTTCTCCGCAGTCTTTCTTTTTGCTTCTGTTTTTACGATAAAGTCATCAATGATTTGCGTGGTTTTTTCGGGATAAACCATGTGAAACAAATGCTCGCGAAAAAGGTCGTGTTCGTTTTGGTTGGTTACATCCATCACTTCAATGTTTCTGCCTTGATAGATGCGCGGAACATACTTAGCCACGCCATCGTGTTCGCTTTTTAATATCAAAACAGGGATGTTGTATTTGGGGATGTTTAGCAAGCCTTGTTGTTTGTCAAACACAATAGATTGCTCCAATGCCGAGTGTGTTTGAATGGCAAAAACCTTTGCCGGCAGGCGGTTAAGTGCCTTTTCGATAGGTATGCGGTTTAGGTGTGGTAAAGAATCCATTTTGGTCATCAATTCCAATATGCGGTCTTTGGATGCAGCCCAGATTTTTTCGCGCATTTCTGAATCTTTTCTAATCAACCAGTCCGAGAGGTTGATGCCGCGCTTGCGCACACCCGATTTGGTGTCGAAAGGAATAACGCTGCGCAATGCCATCAGCAAAGTGCGCGCTTTTAGGCTTTGCTTGGGGCTCATTGACGGCAAAATTACCGTGTCTAAAAAGCCGAGCAAAGCATGTTTAGATTCTTCTCCGTAAAACGGATTGGCACCAATGCGCCCGTGCAGGTATTTTTTTACAGCCGGATACTTGCTCAACTCGCGGTCAATCATCATAAAATAGATGTTGCCCATGGAGTGGTCGAAAAGATAAACTGAATGTCCATTTTCGCCAAAGTATTCTATAACGGCTTCGATGTTTTTTGCAATGTGATGTGAATATTCTGAAGGGGGCAAGTCGTGTGGAATGGAGCCATAGTGCATGGCTGCGGCTATGTACTTTTGCGAAGAAATGGTAGATAGTAAACCATCGAAAGAGTTCAAGCCCAAAAAGCCGTGAACCATAACAATCACAGGCAATTTTTCTTTCGCATATTGTTTGTAGGGGTTGGCAGTGTCCACGCGAATCACACTTGGTCCGTAGGGTGTTTCGCGGGTTACCTCTAGTTGTGGCCAGGTCAAAGCTTTATCGTCAATAAACACGGTGAGGCGTTTTTCAACTTTATCAATGTAGCGCAAAAAGCTTGGGCTTTCGTTTTCTTTTCCATTAGTGGCGTAGAGCCATGCTAAAGGTCTGCGCTTGTCGGCTTTTGTTGCCAAAAAAGCAATGCGTTTTGAAAGTTTAAGGAAGTGAGGTGTTACGGTCATTTCCTTGTCCTTTTTGTGGCTCACCAAAACTGCCAAATCTATTGAATCGAATGCCTTGGAGTTTCTCTCTATCCCAGCAACTCGACCTTCGGGATTGCAGGCAAGAAAAACGTAGTCTAAGCCTTCTTTATTAAGGTCAAGCAAATACTTAGAAATGGTGGCGTTGAACTCTTTGGTGTAAGTGTCTAATGACTGGCGCGAAATCTCTGAGCCGAGAATCTGCTCGCGATTGATGAAGCCTGCTTTATATAGCTTTCTGATGAAGCTGCTGGCATCTGTTACGCCCTCCAAATCTCGCTGGCTTTGAAACTTAGAATTTACAAATGTGTAGATGATATTTTCGGGTTTCACGATGTCGGTGTAGTTATCAAAGATATATTGATATGCACCCGCAGGCGATTGCCCGTGAGATAAACCAACCAAAAACTTTTCGCCTCTTTCGAGGGTCTTGTTGGCGTTTTTTATAAAGTCTCTTGCAACGGCTCTGTTGAACTCTTTGCGGGTTTGAAAATATTTTGTGTCGGGTGCTGTGAAGGGTGTTTCAGCTTTAGTGATAATTCCATTTTCTGTATCCATTTCCATATTCATCAAGTCAATTGTACATAAGTTTTCAATTATTTCACAATTGTGTAACGATTTGTTGATGTTTAAATTTCAACAGTTATAGCCATCAATTGTTTGCGCGTGCTTTTTTTGTTTAATACGATTGCCGTATGGTTATGACGACAATCACTGTTGTTTAAAAAACAAAAGCAGCCTGAAGGCTGCTTTGAGGTATAAATAGGGATTAGGATTTAGCACATTAACGAAATTCCAATTGGCATCGGTGTATCCATTGGTGGAGCCGATGGCGGTGCTGCCGCTGACTTAGCCGTGCGATGTGGCGGCATAATTTCATGATTTAGTGTGCTATCGGTAATTATTTTGGTGTAAATTTTAATCATAATTTTCAGTTTACTTGTTCAAATTAAGGCGTTCCATAGAATGCTTTACGGGCATAGTTTTAAAAGGTTTCTATTTTGCGCAAAAATTATTTATGCTAAAACGAATTATACTCTTTTTATTACTTGCTGTGTTTGTGTTGGCAGTGGTTATTACCGTCAACACTTTTAACCTAAAAAGTAAACAGGTGAAGGTGGCCGAAAATGAATTGGTGAAGGTAGAAACTGATGAAGCTGCGGTGGCAAGGCTAAGTCAATCAATTCGCTACAAAACGATTTCGTATGATGAGCCTGGCTTGACAGACTATACGCAATTTGACAGCCTTCATGCTTTTATGCAAACGGCTTTTCCTTTGGTGCATCAAAAGTTGGAGCGCACGCTTATCAATAAATACAGCTCGTTGTATCATTGGAAAGGAAAAAATAGTGGTTTAAAACCCATTCTGATGTATGCGCATTTGGATGTGGTGCCTGTGGAGGAGGTGAACAGAAATCAATGGGTGGTGGAGCCTTTTGGTGGCGAGGTGAAAGACGGTTTTATTTGGGGTCGCGGTACCTTGGACGATAAGGGCAGTGCCATGGCTATTTTAGAAGCTGTTGAGCGATTGTTGAAAAAGGATTTTGTGCCCGAGCGCGACATTTATATCTCGTTTGGACATGATGAAGAAATTGGCGGCAACGAGGGTGCTGAAAAGATTGCCCAGCATCTTGCATCCAAAAATATAAAGGCGGAGTTTCATTTGGATGAAGGTGGCTTGGTTTCGCATGGCATGGTGCCGGGCGTGAAGCAAGATTTTGCTTTGATAGGCACTGCCGAGAAGGGTTTTCTTACATTAGAACTAACTGTGAAGATGAAAGGTGGACACAGCAGTCGCCCGCCTAAGCAATCGGCTTTGGGTACTTTGGTAATTGCTTTGGCTAAACTGGAAGCGCATACTTTTGAAAGAACTGCTTCTATCACCGTCAATGATTTTATTGAATATGTGGGTCCTGAAATGGGTATGCCCCTGAAAGCGGTGTTTGCTAATAAATGGTTGTTTAAAGGTATGATTTTGGATGAATACCAAAAGAGTGTGGAGGGCAACGCAATGGTGCGCACTACTGGTGTGCCCACGGTTTTGCATGCGGGTATAAAAGAGAACGTGGTTCCAAGTGAAGCTACGGCAAAGGTGAACTTCAGGGTTTTGCAGGGCGAAACTACTGCGGATGTGATTACAAAGGTGAAGAATATTATTAAGAACGATTCTGTGAAGATTAAACCTTTTGGGGTGGTGTTTGAGCCGTCAAAGAATTCCAGCCCGAATGGTTATGGTTTTAAGCTTCTTCAAACTACTACGGCTAAGATTTTTCCTGATGCCTGCGTTGCACCTTTTCTTTTGATTGGCAGCACCGACTCTAAACACTTTGAGGCGGTGGCTGAAAACGCTTACCGCTATTTGCCTGTGCGCATGGATAGCGAGGAACTTTCTAAAATACATGGTGTGAACGAGCGGATTTCTATTGTGGCACACATGGAGTGCATAGCTTTTTACGAGACTTTACTTAAAGATTTGAGGTAAGGTTCTGTAAACTGAGCAAATCTTATAATTGAACATCACAATGTTGTAATGTCAAGATTTGCTAACCTTACGGTTCTTTTTACACAAAATTCAATCAATCCTTGTGTTAATGTGGATAAATTCTATATTTGCGCTCCCGTTTTCCGAAAGGGCTTCCAAGACGGTTTCGTAAGTAATACAGAATCAATCAGTTGAATATCAAAAAAGCGTTGTGAGCCGCTAACGAAAACCAACCGAAAGAAGTAAAGCTTGCTAAATCAACTTATCTCTTAACAAAAAAATAAACGGAATATTTATCATGGCAGATTTGAAACAATTAGCTGAAACATTAGTTAGTCTTACTGTAAAAGACGTACAAGAACTTGCAAACATCTTAAAAGCTGACTACGGTATAGAACCCGCTGCTGCTGCTGTAGCTGTTGCTGCACCTGCCGGTGGTGGTGCTGCTGCTGTTGTTGAACAAACAGAATTTGATGTAATCCTGAAAAGTGCAGGTCCTCAAAAATTGAATGTAGTGAAAATCGTGAAAGACCTTACTGGTCTTGGCTTGAAAGAAGCTAAGGACTTGGTAGATGGTGCTCCGAAACCTATCAAAGAAAAAGTTGACAAAGCAACTGCTGAAGATTTGAAAAAGAAATTGGAAGAAGCAGGTGCTGAGATTGAAGTTAAATAATTTCAACGGTCAGTAAACTAAATAAGGCGTGGTTTCTTGTCAAAAAGAAGCCATGCCTTTACCTGTTTATCGGGAAATGTTCTTTATAGAACAGTGGCGTTCATCCCGAAAACATCCGAGCAAGGCGGAAACAAACGAATAGCCCAAATAATTCAGAAAAGAGAATTTCAATCCTTATATATATGGCTGAGAAAAGCACTCAACAAATCCAACCACGAATTAGCTTTGGTAAAGTTAAATTGTTGGATAAACAACCTGACTTGTTAGATATTCAATTGGCTTCTTACAAAGAATTCATCCAATTGGAAACAACAGCAGAGAACCGCAACAAAGAAGGTTTGTACACGGTTTTTCAAGAAAACTTTCCTATTTCAGATTCTCGTAACATTTTCTTGTTAGAGTTTTTGGACTATTTTGTTGACCCACCAAGATACACCATTGAGGAATGTATCGAGCGTGGATTAACTTACTGCGTTCCATTAAAAGCAAAATTGAGGTTGTCTTGTAACGACCCCGAGCACATTGACTTTAAGACGATTGTACAGGACGTTTTCTTAGGCAACATTCCATATATGACACCTAAAGGCACGTTTATCATCAACGGAGCCGAGCGTGTAATTGTTAGCCAATTGCACCGTTCACCTGGTGTGTTCTTCGGGCAAAGTTTTCACCCGAATGGAACTAAAATTTATTCTGCCCGCGTTATTCCTTTCAAAGGAGCGTGGATGGAGTTTGCTACCGACATTAACAACGTAATGTATGCCTACATTGACCGTAAGAAGAAATTCCCGGTTACTATGTTGTTGCGTGCCGTTGGTTATGATACCGACAAAGACATTTTGAAATTATTTGATTTGGCTGATGAAATCGAGTTGAAAAACAAGAAAGAAGCAGCTAAAGCATCTGGCAGAAAATTAGCTGCAAGGGTTCTTCGCACATGGATGGAGGACTTTGTAGATGAAGATACCGGCGAAGTAGTTTCTATTGAGCGTAACGAAGTTTTGTTGGAGCGTGATACCATTATCAGCGATGACAATTTGGAATTGATTTTGGATAGCGGTGCAAAAACAATCTTTGTTCACAAAGAATCTGTTACAGCCGATTACTCTATCATTTTCAACACGCTTCAAAAAGACACTTCAAACTCTGAGGTTGAGGCATTGAGCCACATCTACCGCCAATTGCGTGGTTCAGATCCACCTGACGAAGAAACAGCGCGTGGTATTATCGAAAAATTATTCTTTAGTGATAAGCGTTACGATTTAGGTGAAGTTGGTCGCTATAAAGTGAACAAAAAATTGGAGCATGAAATTCCGATGAACGTTCGCGTGTTGACTAAACAAGATATTATCGCCATCGTTACCTATTTGGTAAATCTTTCTAACCAAAGAGCAGACATTGATGATATTGACCACTTGAGCAACAGACGTGTTCGTACTGTAGGCGAGCAGTTGTATTCTCAGTTTGGTGTAGGTTTAGCGCGTATGGCGCGTACTATTCGTGAGCGTATGAACGTGCGTGACAACGAGGTATTTACGCCTGTAGATTTGATAAATGCAAGAACACTTTCTTCTGTTATCAATTCATTCTTTGGAACATCACAACTTTCTCAATTCCTTGACCAAACTAATCCGCTTGCCGAGATTACCAACAAACGTAGGGTGTCGGCATTAGGACCTGGTGGTTTGAGTCGTGAAAGAGCAGGTTTTGAGGTGCGTGACGTACACTATAGCCACTATGGTCGTTTGTGTACTATTGAAACACCGGAGGGACCAAACATCGGTTTGATTTCTACACTTTGCACACATGCAAAGGTGAACAGAATGGGCTTTATTGAAACTCCTTACCGCAAAGTAACTAACGGTAAAGTTGATTTGAAAGGCAAAGTAGAATTCTTATCTGCCGAGCAGGAAGACAACTACACTATTGCACAGGCAAAAACGGATTTTGATAAGTCAGGAACATTCCTTTCTGATAAAATTAAGGCTCGTTTCCAAGGTGACTTCCCTATTTCATCTCCTGAAGAAATTCAATACATTGACGTAGCGCCAAACCAGATTGTGGGTGTGAGTGCATCGTTGATTCCTTTCTTAGAGCATGATGATGCTAACCGTGCATTGATGGGTTCAAACATGCAACGTCAAGCGGTGCCATTGTTGCGTCCGCAAGCTCCGATTGTTGGTACAGGATTAGAATCTAAAGTGGCTGCTGATTCTCGTAATTTGGTGAATGCAGAAGGTGATGGTGTTGTGGAATATGTTGATGCAAATCAAATTACCATTCGCTATGACCGCACTGAAGAAGAAACTTTGGTGACCTTCCGCGATGAGAAGAAAACATATAATCTTTCTAAGTTCTTAAAAACTAACCAAAGCACTTGTATCAACTTGAAACCACTTGTTCGCAAAGGACAACGTGTAACTAAAGGACAAGTATTGTGCGAAGGTTTTGCTACACAAAACGGTGAATTGGCTTTGGGTGCTAACTTGAAAGTGGCTTTTATGCCATGGAAAGGTTACAACTTTGAGGATGCGATAGTTATCAGCGAGCGTGTAGTTCGCGATGATGTATTCACTTCAATGCACATTGAAGAATTTGAATTGGAAGTGCGTGATACTAAACTGGGTGAAGAGGAATTGACTCCAGATATACCTAACGTTTCGGAAGAGGCTACAAAAGACTTGGACGATAACGGTATCATTCGCGTAGGTGCACACGTAAAAGAAGGTGATATTCTTATAGGAAAAATCACTCCGAAAGGTGAAACAGATCCAACTCCTGAAGAGAAGTTGTTGCGTGCCATCTTTGGTGATAAAGCAGGTGATGTAAAAGATGCTTCGTTGAAAGTGCCACCTTCAGTAGAGGGAACGGTTATCAGCAAAAAACTTTTTGCTCGTGCTAAAAAAGATAAAACTGCTAAGGCGAAAGAAAAAACTGCCCTTGAAAAATTAGAGAAGGATTTTGCTAAACGCTTAGGCGATATCAAAGACCTGTTGATTGAGAAATTGATGGTGGTATTGAGCGGCAAAGTAAGTGCGGGTGTTACCAACGTTTATAAAGAAGAAGTAGTTTCTAAAGGAACTAAGTTCACTTCAAAAGTGTTGGAATCATTAGACCTTACTACTGTTGACTTCGGTAACTGGACTAAAGAAGAAGATGCAAATGAGTTGGCAAAACAAATTTTGCATAACTATACTTTGCGTGTGAATGAAGAAACAGGTCGCTACAAACGCGAGAAATTCAATATCAGCATTGGTGATGAATTGCCAAGTGGTGTGTTGAAATTGGCTAAGGTTTACATCGCTAAAAAACGTAAGTTGAAAGTGGGTGATAAAATGGCGGGTCGTCACGGTAACAAGGGTATTGTTGCGCGTATCGTTCGTCAAGAAGATATGCCTTTCTTGGAAGACGGAACTCCGGTGGACATCGTTTTGAATCCACTTGGTGTACCTTCAAGGATGAACTTGGGTCAGATTTACGAAACCGTTTTGGGATGGGCAGGACAGAAGTTAGGTTTAACTTTCGGTACTCCGATTTTTGATGGTGCTTCTTTGGATGAAATCTCTGATTACATCAAAAAAGCAGATTTGCCTGAGTTTGGTTCTACTTACTTATATGATGGCGAAACAGGTATCAGATTTGACCAACGTACAACCGTAGGTGTTATCTATATGATTAAACTGATTCACATGGTAGATGATAAGATGCACGCGCGTTCTATCGGACCATACTCTCTTATCACACAACAACCATTGGGCGGTAAAGCACAGTTTGGTGGTCAGCGTTTTGGTGAGATGGAGGTTTGGGCTTTGGAGGCTTACGGTGCTGCTAACATCTTGCAAGAGTTGCTAACTGTGAAGTCGGATGATATTATCGGTAGAGCGAAGGCTTATGAAGCTATCGTGAAAGGTGATAACATTCCTGAGCCAACTATGCCTGAGTCGTTCAACGTGTTGGTACACGAGTTGCGCGGTTTGGCACTTGATTTGAAATTCGATTAATTATTTACTGCCAATAGTC
>CAZKHZ010000034.1:22510-23221 GCA_964552715.1 uncultured Chitinophagaceae bacterium
AAAACGCGATTCCTGAAAAGGAGTCGCGTTTTTTTGTTTTATAATTTTTTGGAGGGACTTAATTTCTGCGCCAAGCGCAACACCGATTGGCTTTCGGAATAGGTATTAATGGCTGAAAGGTTTACCCATTCGGTATGAATGTTTTCCATCTTTTTTGGTAGTTCCCACTCGTTGGCAATCACCAAATAGCGAATGTCAAAATGCTGGTGCAGCGGCTCGTTGCCCTTTGCCGGAATGGGATGAATATCTATATCAAAAATGTTAGGCACTATCTGTAACTTACTCAAGCCTGTTTCTTCTTTTGCTTCGCGTATGGCTGCTTCAATGGGCAATTCGCCCTGCTCAATATGCCCACCAGGTTGCACCCAAATGTGATACTTTGGGTGTTCAATCAGCAGTGTTTTTGTGCGCGCTTCATTCACCACAAAAGCGGATGCGGTAAAATGACCGGGCACAAAGTGCAAGCGATGAAAAGCCTTGTCGTTTGCATTGTGCCAAAGTTCATGGGCGCGATGCACAAACAACTGTTCATCAGAGAAAGTCGTTTTGTAGCTAAGTAAATCTTGTTCAAAAGAGAGATTCATGGAAGGGGGAAAATTGTTGGACTATTGTGGGTACACAATATAGGAAATAAGCTTGGTGTACTTTTTTGTAGAAGAAAATTATCATATTAGAACTGTCCTTCGCTCATATTTTTCTTCATTGCATGTT
>CAZKHZ010000035.1:0-1703 GCA_964552715.1 uncultured Chitinophagaceae bacterium
ATTGACACAACTTATGTGGCAGAGTGGTTATCTATTGTTTTAAAGTTTCGCAATGCTATTTCCATGCTTTCCCAATAAAAATTCTTCCAAGGGAAAGTATAGTGGCTCCGTAAAACATCCCAATGTCCGTAGTACATCCACTCCCACGTAGCGAAGGTCCTGTTATACATACTGAATGAAACTCTACATCTTAGACTTTTTAATTCTTTTCTGCTGAAACCTTCTTGTTCCAAAAATTCAAATTCAAATTCTCTTTCCTTTTCTTCATTATCATAAGAGGTGTCTAAGAAAGGATTAAGAATGAGACTCCATACATCTGTTCGTTCACTTACAGGTATATTATTTCGCTCAGCAAAAGCACGCAATTCGTCAGTATGCCCATCGTTAAGAAAAATGACTTCATTACTGTTTATCACTATGCTTACTGGTGAGCTAAGCAGTATTGCTTCATTTATTTGCTCGGCTTTTACCATAGGGCTTTTGTTTACAGTAGCTTTCCCAAACCAATAATGTTTTTCAAACAGAATGTGTAAATCATGTATTTCTATAATTGGCTCTGGAGGCTTGGTAAGAGTAACATATTCATCATAACGAAAGCGATAAGTACCACGAAAGCCTGCCGCCAAAACAATAACTCCTAAAAAAGCACTGCTAATTTTCAATTTAATAACATCGCAATAAACAGCCAATGCAATAAGCAAAATACCAATGGCATTTAATAACAACAACTTAGGGTGAATATAATATTTGCCTACCTTAAAACTATTTTCAAGATATGGAGCCAGAAAATTTATTATTCGGCTTGTAGTGTCATTCAGGAAAGCTAATCCAAAGAGGATTGTAAACAAAAATGCTAAACCCAACAACGGCAAACCAATACATTTGTATATGACAACAACAAAAAGCAAAACATATAACATCACACACAGCAAAAGCCGTATTATCCATGAAGTTTTAGATACAAGCCGTTGATAGAACTTCAACGGCAATTCGAAGAACCAATCAATAATATCTAAAATTCTATTTATGAATTTGAGCATTGTGGCAAAGTTCTTCTATCACTTCTCCCACTTCAACTCTCCATCCACCACACTCACTTTTACATGACTGCCTTTGCTGATTTCTCCGGCAATAATCATTTTAGAAAGTGGTCTGCGCAGTTGCGTGCGTATCATGCCTGTAAGTGGGCGCGCACCATAGCGCGGTGTAAAGCCCATCAATGCAATTTTTTCTTTTGCTTCGGGTGTTACTTCGAGCGTAATGCCTTGGCGTTCCAAGCTTTTGTGCAGGCTCTTTACATGTATTTCAAAAATCTTCACCACGTTCTTTTCGCTGATAGGTGCAAAAGGCACAATCTCCGTCAAGCGCGCCAAAAACTCTGGGCGGAAATGGTTAGCCATAATCTCCAACAAGTCGTTTGATTTTGGTATCACATCTTTAGCAAAACTTTGAATAATGGTTTCGGCACCAATGTTGGAAGTGAACAGAATTACCGCATTGCTAAAGTCGCCTTCTTTGCCGAGGCGGTCGTGCATTTTTCCTTCATCTAATATTTGTAAGAAAATATCAAACACCGATGGATGCGCTTTTTCAATTTCATCAAACAACACAATGGCATAAGGTTGCTGGCGGATTTTATTAACCAACACACCGCCTTCTTCGTAGCCCACATATCCCGGAGGTGCGCCGATGAGACGGGCGAC
>CAZKHZ010000035.1:1713-23203 GCA_964552715.1 uncultured Chitinophagaceae bacterium
ATGTTCTTCTTTAAATTCGCTCATATCGAAACGAATCATGGCACTTTCGGTTTGAAATAAAAACTCAGCCAACGATTTTGCTACTTCAGTTTTACCAGTTCCTGTGGGTCCCAACAAGAAGAACGAACCAATCGGTTGCCCTTGTTTATTTAAGCCCGAACGCGCTTCTAAAATGGCTTCGCTTAAAGATTTAATGGCGTGATCTTGCCCCACCACACGCTTTTGCAAAATGGCTTCCATACCCATCAATCGCTCGCGTTCCTGCCCGCCCAACTTACCAATAGGAATGCCAGTTTTGTGGGCAATCATAGCAGCAATATCTGTTTTGTCCACGTGGCTTTTAATGTCTTCGGCAAGTTTGGTAAGGCGCGCCAACACATCTTTTAAATAATCGGCAACAGCTTCTGCAGTTTCTAAAGTGTTGATGTCAGTTTCATCATCTAATTGCCCAGTAAGCACATGGCTTACTTTGTTGTTTAATTCTTTGTGAAACCATTTTAATTCACCTAATAAATCAAGTGTTTCTTCTTTTTTATCAAGCAAAGAGGCTAGGGCTTCATCCAACTTCTTCAAATCGGTAGTTGCAGTGTTTGCAGCAAACTTAACAGATGCCATTGTTCTATCTAATAAATCAATTGCGGCATCGGGCAAGCTGCGCTCTTTAGCAAATCTGCGCGCCAAACGAATGGCTTCTGGTCCGGCATCTTTATCAACTGTTAAGCCGTGATGCTTTTCGTAATAAGGAATAATTTTAGACAACATGCGTGCTGCAGTCGCATCATCGGGTTCTTCTACACGCACCACTTCAAACCTGCGGCTAAAAGCATCATCGCTTTCAATGTATTTGCGGTATTCTTCGTTGGTAGTGGCACCAATCACAGTAAGTTCACCTCGTGCCAATTCGGGCTTTAATAAATTGGCTGCGCCCGATGCACCACCGTTTTTATCAAGCAACTGATGTATTTCATCAATGTATAAAATGGCTTTATCGAATTGCTTCAATTCTTTCACAATGTTTTTCAATCGGTCTTCCACCTCGCCTTTGTAGGAAGCACCCGCCACCAACGAACCGAAGTCCAATTCAAACACGGTAACGTTTTTTAAATTATCTGGCACATGACCGTTCACCACATTCAAAGCAAAACCATCTACCAAAGAACTTTTACCTACACCTGGTTCGCCTACAATAATCACATTAGGTTTGCTTCTCCTTCCTAGAATTTCCGCCATCATGCGAATCTCTTTATCGCGCCCTATTATTTCATCAATCCTACCGGTGCGTGCTTCGGCAGTTTTATCGGTACAGAATTTCAGCAGTGCGCTATTGCCTGCTTTCTTTTCGCCACCACCTTTAGTTGATGCACCACTTTTTTCTACCAAATTGCTTACTGTTTTATTTTCTACTGCATCTTCAATTAACTCATTGGCGGTTAATCCAAAAGTTTTCAATTGCTCATAAGTGAAACCAACACCAGGCGTTGCCAACGAAATCAATAAATGAATGGCATCAATATCATCTGATCCAAATTTCAAACGAATATTATCTGCCTCTGCAAAAACAGCTTCTGCCTGTGCATCGGGCTTTGGGCTTTCCTCTGGGCGACCTTTAGCATAGGTTTCAATGCGCACATCTGCCCATTCTTCCATATAAAAAATATCCTTGCCAGATGACTCTAACTTGCTGCGCAAGCCAACTTCTTTATGCAATAATGCCTTAAGTAAATGCGCTGGACCAAAGGTGCTGTGTGCAAAATCTTTAGCGTGTGCTTGAGCAATGTGTACTGCTTTTTTAACTGAATCGGTAAATGACATAAAACTGTTTTTTAGATAGAATTGAAAAATAAATGGGTTTGAAAATGCAAATGTTTTTTATTTACGCACAAATTCATTCAAAAAAGATTTTCAATTATGGGTCAGCCAGCAGCCAGAATATCAGATATGCACGTTTGTCCGATGCAAACTCCAGCAGTGCCATCGCCAATTCCGCATGTTGGCGGACCAATTACTGGACCTGGAGTAGCTACCGTGTTGATTGGTAGTTTACCGGCTGCGGTAGTTGGCGACATGTGTGTTTGCGTGGGACCACCTGATAGCATTATCAAGGGTTCAGCTACAGTTTTGATTAATGGCAGACCTGCCGCAAGATTGGGCGACAGTACGGCACATGGCGGCACTATTGTGGCTGGTTTTCCAACAGTAATGATTGGAGGATAAAATTTTTTAAAAACAACTTCACTGAGTAAATCCAATAAATATATTTTCGCTGCATGACAAACAATTCGTCTCCTATAACAAGAACATCTTTAGACCCGACTGTTGTTTACACATTCTTTGCATTCATGTTTGTGTTTTTAGCTGTTGTTGCATTTCGTTCTTTTACGGGAGCTGATTGCAGCAAGGTTGGTTTTGTAGTAATGTCAAATGGCTTTAGAGCTGGGGAAGTAGTAACATTAAAAGATACCACTTTTGGTGCGCAATCTTGGGAATGGGATTTTGGTGACAAAACACCCTTTGCAAAAATAAAATCGCCTGTGCATGTGTTTGAGACGCCTGGTAAGTACACAGTTAAATTGATTGTGAATGACGCCTGTGACAAACAATTTACTTTGATGATTCTCCCTAAAAAAGCACCCATACAACAACTAGGAGATAAATTAATTCTACCTAAAATAAAATTACCTAAACGCATTTATATCGGTGAGCCGGCTACGTTTATTGCCGATTCAAGCAATGCCTCAACTTTTGATTGGAATTTTGGCGAAACAGAAAGAACTGATGTTAGTGGAAAGCAGGTTACTTATACTTTCAGTACAGTGGGACCTAAAAACATTACGGTTTATGTAAATGGAAATTCTAACGTTGTAACGAAAGCTGTGAATGTGCAAAAACGAGCAGCAGGTGAAGCTCCGCCTGCTATTGGCGGTGGCGGTGGTGGTCAAGAACCACAAGCTACAGAAACTCCAACTATTGTAGCAAACCCACTACCAGCAGGTGTAAAAGCGCCATTAATAAGCGATTTAGATTTTATGAATTTGTTGAATGATGTTTCAAAAGGGAAAACCAAATTGGACGACTTACTTACTTACACATGTGGCAAAGGAAATGTTACGGTAACAGTAAATAATGCCGAGAAAATGACTTTGACAGAGTTTTTCAATAAACTTAAAGGAGAAAAGAAATTGTACATTAAGAAATCTCGCAGCAGAACAAATGTCAACAATTGCATTTTAGATTTAGAAGTTGAAACCAAGAAGAAGTTGATGTAACGAATAGAAAGGTTGCTGGTTGTAGGAAATTAAGAATAGTTTATTCACTCAATAATAAATACCATTTTTAAGCATTAAAAAATCAATCGCCATGAAACAAATTTTACTCTTTGTCTTTTCTTTTTTGACAGCAAGTTTAATTGCTCAACCTGTTATTAGTAGCAATATAATTGCGCCACAGGGCTATACTTACAAGTACTCACGTTCCAGCAATGTAAATAATTTTAATGCTGGCAGCACAGGGGCTAATGTCACTTGGAATTACGCCAATATTGACACAACTGCAGGTTCTATGATTCAAAAAATGGTAAAGCCGGATACCACTGCGGGCTTCTCTGATTTCCCCAATTTTATAAATCGCGCAATTGAAGTGGATGGCTTTTTGGGTAGCAAGTCGTATGCCTATTCCTATGTTACCAATTTAGCATTTGAATTTTATGGGTTTAAATCTATTTCATTAAATCAGGTTTATACCAATCCTTCCAAACAACTTCAATTTCCATTTACTTTCAATAATCAATTCACTGATTATTATCACGATGCAGATTCTACTTACTTTGGAAAAACAGAAGTGAAAGCTGATGCTTATGGAACTTTGGTTTTGCCAACAGGAACCTTCCCTAATGTTTTAAGAGTGAATGTAAAAGATAATTACAGAGAGTTCACGAGTTGGGATTTTGATGATAACCCCGATGACTCAACCATGTATGAAGGACAATATTATCGTTGGTATCAACCAAACACTGTTGCTCCGCTTTTAGAATATTCAAAATTGGTGAGCTACGTATATTATCTGGGAACAAGATACAATGTTGACTCAGTAAAGCATTTAGTTGTGAATAGAAATGTATTATCAACTTCTTTAGAAGAAGTAGAAAATACATTCAATGCTTTTGTTTATCCTAATCCGTCAGGAAATTTTTTGCAAATAAGTGCTGCTACCAACATTGCCAAAATTGAAGTTGCGGACTTAAACGGTAAAATTTTAAAGGAAGAATTTATTGACAATAACCAAGCAAAATTGAATCTTGAAAATCTGGCAGTAGGAACTTATTACCTAAAAATGATTACAACTGCCAATAAGCAACGAATAGTCAGGATTGTTCATTATTGATGCACTCGGTATAAACTTCTTCGAGTGATTTTATTATTTCTCTTCAAAGTTAAAACCCTTACTTTTCAGCGAAGCGCCAATCTCTGTTCCTTTAAGTTTGCGTTCAGGAATTTCAAATTCTGCAACAACTAAATCGCCTGCAAATTCATTGAATATGCCTTGGGCAATGATGCCTTGTTTGCCTACACAAAGCGAGCAACCCACCATTTTTTTGCCTTCATAAGGTCCGCCAACAATGTAGCCAACGCTGGTTGCGCTTGCTACAATAATATCGTGCGTTTTCGCTAAAATGCTTAGGGGTTTTATCCATTTGTCGCTATAGGGGTCTTCGGCTTCGGTGATGGAATGCTCTACCGTCCATGATGATGGTGCAAGAATAATTTGCGCACCCATGCGCGCCAACACATGCCCAATATCTATGGCATCCAAATAATTATCGGCACAAATATTCAAACCTATTTTTCCGAAAGGCGTGTCGAACACTTCGAGCTTTTGCCCCACTTCGTAGTATGGAAATTCAACAGTTAGCAGATTAATTTTGCGATGTGTGCCGATGATTTTTCCAACATTATCAATCAACAAAGCTGCGTTGTAATTACAGGTTTCTGTTTTTTCGGTTAAGCCTACACAAATCCAGATATTGTGTTTGGCAGCAAGCGTACAAAACAAATCGCTGTAAACTCCCGGAATAGTTTTTGCCTGTTGCAGTGCATCGGGATGTGTCCATGCAAAGTCAATTGTTTCGGGCAAAAGCACCAAATCGCAATGCTCCTTTTTTGCGCGGGCAATCAGTTTTTCTGCGCGTTCAAAATTGCGGTCGGGTTCGGTGCCTTCTACCAAAAGTTGAGCAAGGGCAAGTTTCATTCTTTGTACATAAATTACTTTGCAAATATAGGCAGCGGAATTTAAAGCGGTCTGAATTTTGAAGTGAACAAATTCCATTTTGATAATGCTTATTATTGCACGCTAAATCACTTCCATGCGCGTAGCCGTATTCAGAAAAGCGCAGTTTAATGCTGCACATCGCCTTTATAGAAAAGATTGGTCGTTTGAAAAAAACGATGAGGTTTTTGGTTTGTGTAATAACCCGAACTGGCACGGGCATAATTATAAACTAGAGATAAAAGTAGTTGGGGAAATAGACCCCGAAACGGGCTATGTAATTGACTTAAAAATTCTGAATGACCTTATTGCACTAGAAGTGCTTGAGCGCTTCGATCACAAAAACCTGAATCTTGATACTGCAGAATTTAAAGACTTAAACCCAACAGGAGAAAACATTGTAGTTGTGATTTACAATTTAATTCGTGCTAAGCTAGACGCAAAATATGATTTGGTGGTGAGAATGTGGGAGACCGACAGAAACTATTTTGAGTATCCTGTGTGAAAGAGTATTAAAGAATTCTTCTGCGCCACCAATAAATTTACATTCGCATAAATCCATCAAAAGTTTTGAGCAAAAGCGTAGTTATTATTCCTACTTACAACGAATTGGGCAACATTGAAAAAATGGTGCGCAAAGTGATGTCACTGCAACCAGCGTTCCACTTGTTGGTGATAGACGATGGCTCACCTGATGGCACTGCTGCTGTGGTAAAAAAACTGCAAACAGATTTTGCCGACAAGTTATTTTTAATGGAGCGTAGCGGCAAACTTGGCTTAGGCACAGCATACATTGCAGGATTCAAATGGGCATTGGAAAGAAGTTACGATTATATTTTTGAAATGGACTGCGACTTTAGCCACAACCCAGATGATTTGGTGCGCTTGCTACAGGAAGCACAAAATGGATTTGACTTGGTTATTGGTTCGCGATATGTGCAAGGCGGTGGATTTGTAAACTGGCCTTTAAGTCGCATTTTACTTTCAAGAGTTGCGTCTATTTATGTGAATCTTGTAACATGGATTGGCATTGCCGACACTACTGCCGGTTTTGTCTGTTTCAAACGAAAAGTGTTGGAAGATATTAACTTAGACAATATCAAGTTTGTGGGTTATACCTTTCAAATTGAAATGAAATTTGCAACTAAACAATTAGGTTTTCGCATCAAAGAAATTCCAATAATTTTCACTGAGCGAGTAGAAGGTGTGAGCAAAATGAGCACAAACATTGTAAAGGAAGCTATTGGTGGTGTGCTGCGTATCCGCTGGAATAGTTTGTTTGAATCTTACCGAAAGTAAGGCTTCATTATTTCCGCATAATCACACTTACCGACATTCTGATATTTTTGCAAATATCATCGGTAGGTTAATCGTTAGCATCCGTGCCAAATGGGTCTTCAATTTCTTCGGCAATCAACTCTAAACTTTGCAATACATAGAATATAAAAATCACAATAGGAATAATTAAATAAGCTACAGAGAACACATAACGCCAGGGCAAATCGTAATGTAGCAAAAGATGAATGATGGAAAATAAAAAATATTGTTTTTACAAAGGATTAATCCTGCATAGGCAAGCGTGTATTTAGTCAGCGTTTATCTGACAATCAATTGTACTTACCCGCTTTCCCATCATTAGCCCATTGCAAATTATTTTTTGCAAGTTTAAAATCAGGCTGAATTTTTAATGCCTTTTCGCCAAATGTGATTGCCTTGTCCCATTGTTTAATTTCGCAATAGGATGCACAAATATTATTAAGCAAAAGTGCATCACCGCTATAATTTGCAACACCTGTTTCATAAACATTTATTGCCTGCTCAAATTCCTTGCGTGTGTAGTGATATAAGCCAAGCTCGACTATATCTTTCTTCTCGGGTTTATCTTTCACTTTCTGCTGCAACGCACTTATGGTCTCAATTCTTTTCTGCGAAAAAGCAATGTTGTTATTTGCCAGAGTATTATTGGCATCATAACGCAATGCTGATTTGCCAAAATATATTGCCTCTTCATAGCGATTCAAATTATTATAAGATGCACAGATATTGTTGTAGGCAACAGCATTTGTGGAATCTAACTGCAATACTTGTGAATTAACTGCAATTGCTTCAACATACATTCCATTATTAAAATATGCTAAACCCAGATTAATTAAATTGGGAATAGTGGGTATTTTTTGAGCAGCATTTAATGCGTTTTGCAATTGCTCTTTTGGTGAAGCTTGCTGCTGCTCAATTACAATTGCTTGATTTGGTGATGCGGATTTGCTTTTCCAAATAAAATAAGCTCCAACTCCAAGACTTATCAATGCGATTGTTGATATTAGGATGAAAGGTAAATTGGATGAAGAATTTTGTTCTGCCTCGTTTACTTCAGGTAAGTTATCAGATATTTCCATTTGGCATTTTAATTTGACTTGGTAATTGTATATTTTTTAACTAATGCAAGTTCCAGTTGTGAAAATGAATTTTTTAAATCAAATGGCGGAGCGATTAATTCAAAAATTGTTCCTTGCTCCCCTGCAATTTGATTGAATGGTTTCAAGTATTGCTCGTTAAACAATTCATTAGAAAGATTTATAGATACCGCTTTGTGTCCCCAAGGGTAATTATCATCATAGATTGTTAGTGAAGCAGTATTTGAGAAATAAATTAAATCCACTTTATCAAACTTATTATAAGTCAAAAACCAAGACAATACTAAAGGATTTTGAATTTGCTGAATATCTTGTAAAAAAGCAATTCGCTTTCTAAATTGTGATGCCGGATGTGCGAAATGGGCATTGAGGTTTATCAAATAATGAACAGGAATGTAAGCATTAATATATTGCCTGTCGGTAAGCATCACTTTATGCTTAAATTTTTCCATCCGAGCAACATCCTGTTGAATTGGATTAATTTTTCCTGTTAGTGAACCCTTGAAAAGAGTATTATTTTTAATTTCCAGAAAATTATCGGCACTAATTATAAATAATGACGCAAGTGAAATTCCTGTTACTGATTTCTTAATTTCTAATGATTTAAAATCAAGCAAATTAAAAAGCCAATTAAAGAAACTTAGCGCGCAAACAGCATAAGCTAAATAGTGAATTTTGTTAGCTACAGTTGGCTTACATAAATACAGCATTACATACCCTAAGGCAAACCATAAAGCCAAGGCTACAAGTAGCCAACGACAAATCCTCATTACTTTATCATCTTTATACACAAAAGGCAATACAGCGCCAATACCCAATAGTAGTTTTACGAATACCGATTTTTCTTGAAGAAAATTGAACTCTGCCATTTCAGCGGTCATCCACATATTTTGCAGAGACTCTACTCCATATTTTGAAAATTGAGTGGCAAGTGGAAGCCAATAAACAGCACTAATTAAAAATGAT
Source organism: uncultured Chitinophagaceae bacterium (assembly GCA_964552715.1). Taxonomy (GTDB): domain Bacteria; phylum Bacteroidota; class Bacteroidia; order Chitinophagales; family LD1; genus UBA7692. The sequence goes on from CAZKHZ010000035.1 coordinate 10,356, forward strand.
ATCGAAAGACAGATTATTGTTCCTTTTCTCTCTTCAATTGTTTTTTTAAGTGATTGATTTGAAAAGAATTCAGTTAGTACTTTAATTACCAAATAAATAGCAGCAATAAAAAACCAATAGTAATAGGTCATAAAAAGTGCCGCACCTATTAATCCACCAATCACAGAAAATTCAATATTCTTAAATTTTTCCTCTACAAAATAAATCCACCAAAAAAGAAAAAAACATGCAGTTATAAATTCATAGGGTTTGTTTAAATTATCTGCTGGGAAACTCAGAAATGAAAAAACAACAAAAGCTACTGCTACAGTTGCTCCTGCAACTCGTTTAATTAAAAAGTAAAGGGGAATCGAATAAATACAAAATATAAAAAAATAGCCGTGATAAATAGCAGTGTAGGATTCTACATTAAATATTGCTGCATACTTTCCAAGAATAAAGTGATAAAGTGCAGGATAGGAAGTGGATAGTTGCGCATAATTAAAATCAGTTAGCGAATTAAAATACTTGTATTTTGTAACCATTGCCGCATTAAAAGAGGCATCGCCTAACAATCCATTTAAACCAAAAGAAGAATCTTTGAAAAAGATAAATAGACTGCCAAACGAGAACAGTATAAATAAATTAAATACTATCCATTCTTTACTCAAATAGGTTTCGATATTGACTTTACTGAAATAAAAAAACAAAACCACCAAAACTGAAAAGCCCGCAATCATGCGCGGGAACATATCATAATTTAGCTCACGGAATTTCTCAAATGGCAACTGCACTTGTGTGAAAAAAAAACAAAGTAGAAAAGTGTATGCCAGTAATAACCAAGGTGCGATTTTCTTCAATGAAATAGTCATAAATCTATTTTGTTCGTTTCAATGTAAATCCAAAAGTAGTGCCTATCCCCACTGTGCTGCGCACATGAACATTTTGCCCATGTGCTTCAATAATATGCTTCACAATAGATAAACCTAAGCCAGTGCCTCCACCATCCCTCGAACGAGCCTTGTCCACACGATAAAATCTTTCAAAAAGTCTGTTCAAATGCTCTTTCTCAATGCCTGAACCATTATCGCTTATCTCAGTTAATAGTATATTTTCCATTATATAAAAACCTACAAATACATAGCCATGTTCTCTGCCGTATTTTATTGCATTTGTAATTAAATTATACAACACTTGCGATATTCTGCTCTTATCAGCATCTACAAAAAAAGGCATATCACATTCCTCTTTAAATTGGAAGCGAATATCACGTATAGCAGATTGCATCTTTAAACTGTCAAACACTTCTTTTGTAAGCTGATGAATATCGAAACGCTCAGTTTCTAATTTTAATTCACCGCCTTCGTATTGTGAAATCAACAGTAAATCTTCCACTATAGTTATCAGGCGGTCAGCATTCTTTGCTGCTCGTTCAACATACTCTCTTGAAATTTTTTCGTCTTCTAAGCCACCATCTAATAGCGTTTCTAAATAACCCTGAATATTAAAAATGGGAGTTTTTAATTCATGAGAAACATTGCCAAGAAATTCTTTTCTATACTTTTCTAACTTTTTCAACTCTTCAATTTCAGCACTTTTTTTCATGCTGAATTCTATAACCTGCTCCTGCACATCATCCAAGATATTTGTCTTCTCCATTTTATCCTTTAAAATATCCTTTCCCGTTTTCAAATCGTTGATGATTTTGTAAATCAGCTTCACCCTTCGATAAATAAACTCTTCTACAGTAAAATAGACCAATGGATAGGTAATGCCAAATGCTATTAACGGAATAATGATTGAAATGTAAAGTGGCAAAGCATCATCTAACGAAAACCTTATCAGCGACATGATTACAAAAAGCAGTATAGCTATAACAACAGAAACTAATAAAGCAATACTCTTCTGAGTGGCGTTTTTCATTTAAAAAATTGTTCTGCGAAGAAAGAAAGTGTTTTAATTTTTGCTAGAATTTATTTCAGTAAACATTTTGCTTGTATTAGTTTTGCAACATAATGGATATAATTATTGATGCAACAGGTTGGATAGGGGCGGTGCTAGTGCTTTATGGCTATTTGATGATATCAACCAATCAATTGAAAGGCAGTTCGTTTCACTATCAGGTTGCAAATATTTCAGGGGCATCGTGCTTAATGGTAAATACATACTTTCACCATGCTTACCCATCGGCAATTGTGAATGTAATTTGGATAATTATTGGGTTTTATTCACTTCAAAGCCGTAGAAAAAAAGGGGTAGTTTAAGCTGATTGTTTCTTTAGTTCATCAATAAACTTAAGTTCGCTGTAGGCAACAAATTCAACTATTTCCTTTTTAGTAGTTGCATCATAACTACTCATCAATGTGTTGCCTGCTGTAAGCACATCTATACCTAATTGAATGGCATCTAAATCTTGCTTATCAAAAGTCTTTTTTTGCTCCTTCATTTCTGCATGAACGTCATATAAAATTGAAATTATTTTTTCAAGTAAAACAGTGTCGGTAATCATTAAGAAGAGCGCACCCAAATCAGCAACAAAGCCATCAAGTTGTTTGGTTGGAATTGCAGCCAAGCATTGCATGAACTGTTCTTCTGTAATGGGCGACTTGAATTTTTTCTTTTTGGCTGCTTTCATCAATTCGGCTTCAAATCTTGATGCGGCTGTATGTGTCTCTAAAGTTTTGATGCCGGCTTTAATTGCTTTTGGAAAGTGAAAACCAAAACGAAAAATGGCTGATGTTATGTTGCCGAGTAAACCCCAAATCTTTGATGGATTGGAGGTGTAGCTCTCAAGGCGGGCAAATGCGGCATCCAAGTGCTCGCGTTTCTCAGGTTCAGTGTAAAGATTTTCAAGAAAAAAACAAAGTAGATCATTCGCCATTTTATTGTTGAACTTTTTAGGCAAACGCGGATCCTTTTTTACCTTTTCAAAATCGTATCGCTTGTGAATAGATTTGCGATAAAGAACTATTAATTCATTTTTAAGTGTTTTATCCATGTAAAGCAAAGAAGCATTATTTCTGAAATTGAAAATATATTTTGTGAGAATTAAACTGGATGCTTATCTATGTGTCTGAAAAAAAATTATATAAATGAAAAACTTACTTACTACGGCATTATTGCTATTTGTTGTTAGCACTTTTGCGCAAGTTGAAATTAATGGAGTAAAACTTGCGTCAACACTTAAAGCAGGGGATAATAATCTTACCTTGAACGGTGGTGGCATTCGTAAAAAATTCGGATTCAGTATCTACGTTGGAGCATTATATTTACCCGCTAAAAGTAAAGACGGCAATGCTATTGCCAAAGCCAACGAGCCTCAAAGTATGCGTATTGCTATTACATCAGGCATGGTAACTTCTTCTAAGTTTATTGAATCTACTAGAGAAGGTTTTCAAAAATCAACTGGTGGAAAGACTGCGCCTATTCAGGCAAAAATTGACAAATTCCTGAAGTTATTTACTCAGAATGAAATTGTAGATGGTGATGTTTATGACCTTACATTTTTACCGGCTGAAGGCGTTAAAGTTTACAGAAACGGGAAGCAATTAGACGTTGTGCAGGGGCTTGATTTCAAAACTGCTTTGTTTGGAATTTGGTTAGGGGGCAATCCTGCTGACGAAAAACTGAAAGTGGGCTTGTTAGGCTCTTAATTTATCTTCAATTTAATTAAACAAAAAGTAGGCAACTGTATTAGCAGTTGCCTACTTTTTGTTTTGGATTGTCTGAGTTCTACTTAATGCAAATCAGCCTTCCTGCTTGTATGTTGTTATTCCTGTCAATAAGCTTGTAATAATAAACTCCAGCTTGAATAATATTTATTTCTATGTGCGAGTAATTTTCGGTAATAGTTTGAACCATCACTTTTTCGCCTAATGAATTGAACAGAATAAACTCAATTACATCACTTGGTGCATTGTTAAATTTAAAGGTTAGAGATGTTGTAAAAGGGTTTGGATAGATAGCAACCACTTCAGCCTTTTCATCCAACAGACCAACGCCTACCGATGTGCCACAGGTTCCGGGCGTGATGTCAGTTTGGCTATTGATAGCGAATGTTTCTACTGCGCCAACACCTGTAAGTGCCCTTCCATTTATGGTAACACCAGTGTATAGATTAATTGCCCCTTTAGAAACAATGGTACCATTAAAAACTGAATAGTCGTTGATATCTACCGCACCATTTATCATCCAATAAACATTCTTCGCCTTTGCGCCATTCATCAAAATAACTTTTGAATACGTACTTGTGATAAATGCACCATAAAGTTTTAGTATAAATGTTGCGTTTGCGTTTCCCTGTGCATTTAGAAACAATGTGTCAGTAAAAGTAGTGGCACCATTCATTATGTATGTATGTGGTGTCAACTCCAAACCATTACCAAATTGTGCTGGATAAAGCAATTCTATTTCTGCGGGCAAAATATTCAGATAGTTGTATGCAGTTAATAAATCTGCAGCACTTTTGGCAGTGGTAGAATCAGGATTTGAATGAATGATTCCTGTTACCAACAATGGATTGAAACCTGTGGTCAAGCCCACATTTGCGCCTACGTCACCTTTTACATTTGTAACACCAGTATTTTTTACCGGACCATCGGATGAGAAAATGCCAAAACATGACGCTTTTCCAAGGTTGGGTGCAGCGGGACCATTAAGAACTTTGCTCCCACATCCGATAGGTAAGTAGGCTTTTATCCCATCTACTGTGATTGCTCCACTTGTAGTAAGCAGTCTTCCTTCTAAAGTGTCTTTGGTATTCATCACAATTTCAGCATTATTCGCCACTATTGTTCCACACATTTTAGTTCCAGTAGCCATTTCTACTTTGCCTTCTACTTTCCAAAACACATTACATGCTTTGGCTCCATTAATCAAACGCACTTTTGCATTTGCACCCGTAGAAAAAGCTCCTTGAATTTGAAAAATGAAAACCGCATTTGATTTATTTTCGCCATCCAATGTCAATACATTATTCAATGTTGCTGCTGATGATATTTTGTAAACAGCAGCTTTTAAGTTTTGTCCATTTCCTAAAAGTGGTGAAGGAAATGAATCAGGTATTGCATTTTTAAGTTGAGTGTAAGCAAACAATACATCCGCTGCACAATTTGCACTTACTATATCTCCATCGTGCATTCCGCCATTAACATTGCCGAAACCTGTGCTGGAACCGTTATTTGTACCCACATTACCTGTAAGTATAGTAATGCCTGTATTGGTAACAGCTCCATCTGTTGAGAACAAAACAAAACTTGCAGCGGTGCCCAGTGTTGGACCTTGGGCAAGGACTGTTAATGGTGTTATAAAAATTGTAGTTGCAATAAAAGTATTTAGTAAAGTTTTAGTCATGTTTAATTTGTTTTAAGAGAGATAAAATTTCTCTTTACAAATATCCCGTTCTCACGGTCAACAGTATTGCACTATTCTTCTTAAAGATTGTACGATTCACACATTGAATCGTGCTTTTTATTAAAAAATAAATTCCTGTTCTGCTTGATGTAAATCAAATATTTACCCAAGAGGTCTAATTTTTATTCCACTGAAACATTCCCTTTTTTTTGCCGTACATATATCAACATCTCTCAAAGTAATTTTGGTTGCGAACGTTTTGTGGTGAAACTTTTATTAACCCATTTTAAAACACAACCCCATGAGAAAGATTTTTACTCCATTAATTATTGCCTTTGTGCTAGCTTTACTTTCGAGTTTTGTGAAACCATCTATGCACGAGCAAAGTGCCTCAAAAGCATATATTCCTATAGCAAACAGAACTTTACCTTAGCCTATTAACACCTTGTTGAGTTTATTTAGCGCGCTAAAAGATACATTCTGCGTTGGGGTATTATTTTTGCCTCATGCAGCAATATCATCAGCTACTACAGCATATACTCGATAATGGTATTTACAAAAGCGACCGCACTGGCACTGGCACATTCAGTGTGTTTGGCTATCAGATGCGTTTTAATCTGCAAGAAGGCTTCCCATTAGTTACTACAAAAAAGCTGCACCTAAAATCTATTGTACACGAACTGCTTTGGTTTTTGCAGGGTGATAACAACATTCAATATTTATGTAAAAACGGTGTGCGTATATGGGACGACTGGCCCTTTGCAAAATACAAAACGAGCAGCGAATATCAGGGCGAAGATTTGAAAGCTTTTGGTGCGCGCATTGCCAGCGATGATGCCTTTGCAAAACAATGGGGAAACTTAGGTCCTGTGTATGGTGTGCAATGGCGTAGTTGGCAAGGTGGCAATGGTGTTTCTATTGACCAGATTACGCAACTCATTCAACAGATAAAAACAAACCCAGACTCTCGCAGGTTAATTGTAAGCGCATGGAATGTGCCGCAGATAAATGATATGGCTTTACCGCCATGCCACACTATGTTTCAGTTTTATGTAGCGAACGGAAAATTAAGTTGTCAGTTATATCAGCGCAGTGCCGATGTGTTTTTAGGTGTGCCTTTCAATATTGCTTCTTATGCTTTGTTAACCGTGATGATTGCACAGGTGTGCGATTTAGAGTTGGGCGATTTTGTGCATACTTTTGGTGATGCGCATTTGTATTCTAATCATATAGAGCAAGCCAAGTTGCAGCTTTCGCGTGAGTTGCGCGCATTGCCGCAGATGAAAATAAATGAAGCTGCTAAAGACATATTTAGCTTTAAATACGAAGACTTTACACTGGTAGATTACAATCCGCATCCACACATCAGTGCAGAGGTGGCGGTGTAGCGAGACTCGGCTTACGATTCAAAATTCTTTTAAGGATTGATGGAATAAGCCCTCTTCAATTGATTGTATTTTTATCATTCCAACTTTCCATTATTCCAGTTGTATAATTGATATGAAAGACTACTGAAAAAAGGTAACTTAAAATTGCCCTGAGCGCGCTTACCTGATTCTCTCTAACTGAATTACTGACGAAGGTGCTACTTTAATTGGCACGGTTTCTTCTTCTACATTCGTCAATTCCAAACCAAAATCTTCGGCAGTGGAAAGCGAGATTGCTTTGAGGAAACGATAACCCTTAATGATAAACTGATCGTAAGGTGAAAGGTTGTCATCTATTGCCACACGCGAATTGAGCAGAATAAATTTAAAGTCGGCAGGCATGTTGTATTTGCGCAAACTTGGGTAGTGGCTAATTTCATCTACCTCTCCATTTTTTACCATTTCATCTACAATTTGCGAGAACATCAAATTTACTTTGTGTTCTACTTTAAACCCAAATTTTAACCTAATAAAAAATGCCCTGCGCGGAATAACTGTATCAACAAAATAAGATGCGCCATAAGGCTCGTTGGTAATATCCACATGCACAAACCAATAGATGTCGGCACGCTTTGGTCGCTTGCGCAAAATGGAGTAAATAATATTTGAATCTATATGGCTCTTATCGTTTGCCATTGCCAGATACACTAGGTTATTTGCCTCTTTTTGAATAGTGTCGTCCTGCATCAAATCTCTAAGGATAGGTATGTAATCTTTTATGGGTACAAACTCGGTATGCTTTTTGCGCAACTGCCTTGCCTGATACAAAATCCACATTGCCAAAAACAACAGAGAAGCCAACAAGAAAGTGAACCAACCGCCATGTGTAAACTTAATAAGATTGGATGCGAAAAATGCGCCTTCGAGCGGAAGGAAAATAAGTGGAATACCCAACACCAACCATATAGCTCTACGCTGCACACGCATCAAGTAGGTGAGTAAAGCAGTAGTCATCAACATATCAATGGTAATTGCCAATCCATAAGCGGCTTCCATATTAGCAGCTTCGCGAAAAATCAACACCACCGTGATGCAACCACCCAGCAAAAACCAGTTCATAAAAGGTATATACATCTGCCCCTGATGCGTAGTAGGGTACATTACTTTCATGTTGGGCCACAGTTTTAGTTTCATGGCTTCGTTTACCAAAGTGAATGCACCAGAAATTAAAGCTTGACTGGCAATGATGGTAGCAAGCGTAGAAACTGTGATGCCGATAGGAATAAACCAATCGGGCATGATGGAATAAAACGGGCTAGTGCCTTCATACACTTTGCCTTCGTGGCTCATCAATATATAGGCGCTTTGCCCGAAATAACTTAACAGCAAGCCTACAATTACATAAGCCCACGACACACGAATGTTTTCCTTTCCACAGTGTCCCAAATCACTGTATAAGGCTTCGCCCCCTGTGGTACACAAAAACACCGCCCCTAAAAACCAAAAGCCACCCGGATAATTAACCAATAAATTAAAACCATAATATGGGTTGAAAGCAGCCAGTATTTGAGGATACTTCAAAATCTGTATCAAGCCAAGCGTGCCTATCATGGTAAACCATATCAACATAATGGGACCAAAAATGCCGCCCACCACTTTGGTGCCAAATTGCTGAAACGTAAATAAACCTATCAGGATAACTATCACAATTGGCACTGTAGGAATATCAGGATTGATGATGCGCAAACCTTCTACGGCAGATGAAATAGAAATGGGCGGAGTGATAAAACCATCGGCAATCAATGTGGCGCAACCAATGATGGCGGGAATGATTGTCCATTTTACTTTATACCTGCGCACCAAAGCGTAAAGCGCAAATATTCCACCCTCACCTTTATTATCGGCATCAAGCGCTAACCATACATACTTTATGGTCGTGAGGATAATGAGCGTCCATACCACACAACTCATGCCGCCCAGCACCAATTCTTTGCTCACCATGTGTCCGTTTACAATGGCGTTCAACACATAAATGGGTGAAGTTCCGATATCGCCAAAAATGATTCCAAGCGTTATCAATGCGCCTGCTGCACTCAGCCGATGCTCCTTATGATTAAAAGCCATTTTTTATTGTTTGGGAATTCTTCAAAAGAGAAAGCTTTATGGGCAAAACCGATAAAATGATTTTAACCGAACGCAAACGTACGTCAATTTTTACACCTGCAATATTTATGCTGCTAATAAAGATTTCCACCTGTGGGTGTGCGTGGTTGAAAAGATTGCCAGCATTGTTATGAAGCAACTACACATCAAACCCAAGCTTCTGCCTGAGTTCGGTAGTAAGATGCGGCAGCTTTTTGCGCTCAATCATAAATGATGTTAGCTCAGCAAATTCAGCAAAAATGTAGTGTTTTTCAACGGTGCCGCGCAGGTATTCCTTACCTGTGCTGCCTCCAGTACCCACGCGCGAGCCTATCATGCGGTGCACCATGTTCATGTGCCGATAGCGCCAAGTAGCAATGCCTTCGTCAATTTCCAACAACACATTTATTAATGTAAAAGGCATTTGTAGCAGCGGAAAATCGCGATACATCATTATGAATAATGCCGCGCGCCTTGCCTTAGGCGATAGATTCCAGCCTTCTTTTTTGTCGGCACTCAAAAGCAATTCATCAAAACGCGCAAGGTTGAACTTTTCGGCTTCCAGCAAACTACCGTCATACACATCGCGGTAGCTTTTCCAAAACGGATGTGAGTCGCCCGTGGCTTCAAAGCCTTGCCAAAACTCAGGATTATCAAAAAAAGGTGTGCGTTGTAGCCAATCATTTACAGAATCAATCAGCGGCTTGGTGGTTTCTATGTCTTCAATAATCTTTTTGTCATCGGGGCGCAACTGGCTGGTGTAGTATTCTCTGCCGTGGCGGTTTTGCATTTTCAATCCCAATTTGGCTTCCAACACTTTAAACTGAATGCTTTGAAAACCCGAAGCTGGGCGCAGGCGGTTTCTGAAATCCAAAAAATCAAGTGGAGTCATGGTTTCTAGAATATCTATTTTGCCAATCAGCGTTTGTAAAATCGTAACCACTCGTTTCAGCCTGTGGTTCACCACAAACAAATCGGGCGAGTTATCTGCAATGTTCGCCTGCGACATAATATCTATCACCGAACCTACTTCAAACAATATTTGCTTAAACCATAATTCATACGACTGATGAATAATGATAAACAACATTTCATCGTGGGCGTGGTCGCCAGCTTTGTCGCTTTCAAGCTCCTGCGCACCAATAATTTTATCTAATTGTAGGTAATCGCTGTAGTAAACTCCGTTTTGCATCTTATTGATTTATATGCGGTAAAGATGAAAACTTTGGGTGCACAACAAAATGATAATGATTAGTACATAGTCGCTCTGAGTTTAAATGCTTACCTTCGCGCCCGTTTTTAAGGTGGAAACCTAATTCCATCTTTTTTCAATTTGTATATGAATATCAGAAATATAGCAATCATTGCCCACGTTGACCACGGCAAAACAACATTAGTAGATAAGCTCTTGCATCACTGCCAGCTTTTTCGCGACAACCAACAAACAGGCGAGTTAATCCTCGACAACAACGAGCTTGAGCGCGAGCGCGGCATCACCATTCTTGCAAAAAACGTTGCAGTAGATTATAATGGTGTAAAGATTAACATCATTGACACTCCGGGTCACGCTGACTTTGGCGGTGAGGTGGAGCGCGTGTTGAACATGGCTGATGGCGTGTTGCTTTTGGTGGATGCTTTTGAAGGTCCAATGCCGCAAACACGTTATGTGTTGAGCAAAGCAATTGCTTTAGGCAAAAAACCAATTTTGGTTATTAATAAAGTAGATAAAGAAAACTGCCGCCCAGACGAAGTACACGAATCGGTATTCGATTTGATGTTTCACCTTGGAGGCACACAAGACCAGTTAGATTTTCCAACTGCTTATGGCTCGGCTAAAAACGGCTGGATGGCAGCAGACTGGAAAAACCCTGCTACTGATGTTTCTTTCCTTTTAGATTGTATTGTTGCAAACATCAAATCGCCTGAATACAAAGAAGGTCCAGTGCAAATGCAAATCACCTCTTTAGACTATTCAAGCTACATAGGTCGTATTGCCGTAGGTCGCATTTCGCGCGGAACGCTGAAAAGCGGCTCGCCTGTGATGTTGATTAAGCGCGATGGAAAGATGGTGAAATCGCGTATCAAAGAATTGTACATCTTCAGTGGTTTGGGTAAAATGAAAACCGAATCGGTAGAGTGTGGTGATATTTGTGCGGTGGTGGGTGTGGATGGTTTTGACATTGGCGATACCATTGCCGATTTCGATAATCCTGAAGCAATGTCGCCTATTAGCATTGACGAGCCTACTATGAGCATGGTGTTCACGGTGAACAGTTCACCTTTCTTTGGTAAAGAAGGTAAGCATGTTACTTCACAAAAAATACGCGAGCGTTTAGAAAAAGAATTAGAGAAAAACCTTGCCTTGCGTGTAGAAAACAACGAAAACGGTGATGCTTTTATCGTGTTTGGAAGAGGTATTTTGCACCTTGGTGTATTGATTGAAACCATGAGACGCGAAGGTTTTGAAATGTGCATCGGCAACCCTCGTGTAATTGTAAAAGAAATTGAAGGGCAAAAATGCGAGCCGATAGAGATATTGACAATTGACTGCCCCGAAACCACCAGCGGAAAATGTATAGAGTTGGTAACCATGCGCAAAGGTTCTTTGTTGATTATGGAACCAAAAGGCGATGTAATGCACATGGAATTTGAAATTCCTTCGCGCGGTATCATCGGTTTGCGTACCCTCATTTTGAACGTAAGCGCAGGTGAAGCCATTATGGCGCACCGCTTTAAAGAATTCCAAGCTTGGAAAGGAGCTATTGCCTCACGTATCAACGGAACTTTAATTTCTAAAGAAGGCGGCAGAGCAACTGCTTACTCTATGGATAAGTTTGCTGACCGTGGCAAGTTCTTTATAGAAGATGGTGTGGAGGTTTATGAAGGTCAAATAGTGGGCGAAAACAACAAGGACAACGACTTAGTGTTGAACATCACCGAGGCTAAAAAATTGACCAACTTCCGCGCATCGGGTACAGATGATAAATCTTCATTGGCGCCACCTATTCTTATGAGTTTGGAAGAAGCAATGGAATACATTCAAGAAGATGAATATGTGGAAGTAACCCCACTTTCTGTGCGCCTGCGCAAAGTGTATTTGAAAGAGAACGAAAGAGCCAGCAACAAAAAGAAAGGTGCCAGCGCTTATGTATAAGTAACAACTCAATATTAAATTGAAAAGCCTTTGTATGTTTTAAAAAACTACAAAGGCTTTTTTGTTTTTGGCAGCTTTAGCTGTGGTTTGTGTTTTCACAAACCACTAAAAAAAACGGCTGGTGAAAACACCAACCGTGGCTGAAGTTCATCCACAAAATTGTTAGTAGCAATTGTCCTTTTTATCAACGCAACGACCGCAAAGCGAGACGGTTGCTGTGAAGGATTTTTTGGGGTGGGGAGACATTGGGGCGAAGGAAGTTGGCGATTTTTACCATCCCGATAGCTATCGGGATGGATGCGGAGAACCAATGTTTGATTAACCATAACTCGTCCCGCCTTAGCGGGAAATGTGTCTGTGGAGTACTGAATCGCCACTTTTGCTAAACCGCTGATGTGCGTTCGTTTTTTATGCTGATATTGGATTTACTTTTATTTGTCCGCCAATTGCTTTTAATACTTTCATAATAGTTGAAAATTGTGGTTTGGCACCTTCAGATAAAGCTTTGTATAAACTTGGTCTGCTCATTCCTGTTTCTTGTGCTATTTTGGTCATACCAATAGCCTTAGCAATATGTCCGATTGCAGTTATAATTTCGGTTTCACTTCCTCCTTCCAAAACCGCATTTAGATATTCAGCAATCATCTCGTTGCTGTCTAAATAGTCTGCTATGTCAAATTTTGATGTTTCCATTTCTATATTTTTAGTTTGTCCCAAATTTCTTTCGCTTTTTCAATGTCTTTTTGTTGAGTTGATTTGTCTCCACCAATTAGCAGCAGATTAATCTTTTCGTTTGTTCTTAGTTCCTTTTATTTTGTTGTATAATGTATTAAAGTCTTCCGTGTTTATTGTCC
>CAZKHZ010000036.1:0-23146 GCA_964552715.1 uncultured Chitinophagaceae bacterium
GATGGCTGCTGATGAAGTATCTTTAGAAATAAAACGAAGTGTGCCACCTGTGGTGGTGAATGTGCCAGTTTTTAATTCTAAAATACCAGAAACATTCAGCGTAGCACCCGATACAAAACCTGCACCAAAGTTGTCATCTAGTTGAATAATATCTGCACTGAGTTTACCCGCAATTCTATGACTGGCTGATCCTGATGCTAACAACAACCTACCCAAACCGTTTATGCTAGTTCCCACTCCAGTACCTGTGGTAACATTGCCACAAACTCGCAATGCACTATTTGAATTGAAAAGTGTAAGCGAGGTACTGTTAGCAAATTGAATATTACCCACTGAGAAAGTACCAGAGGTTATCTGAGGCTGATGTAAAGTAGCAGGCACTGTTACATTGGCAGCGCAACTGTTAGGTACTGAGTTATTAACCCAGTTAGCAGGTTTGCCCCATTCTTTTTCACTGCCTGGGTCTCCGCCCTTCCATGTAAAGCCAGAGCATACTAAATCGCTACCATTACAATCTTCATCAATGCCATTACCGCAAATTTCTGTGGCTCCTGGGTAAATACTGTTGTCAGAATCATCGCAATCGCCACTAATTGCAGTAAGTGAACCTGCTGCATAATAATTAGCTGGTGCCACACATGCTGTGGTTGTAGTGCCATTGCTATATAAATCACCATCCGCATCTAAATACCAAGTAGGTGCAGCAGTTATAGTAACAGTTGCCGATGCAGTTGCCGTGCAACCCGCAGAGCTAGTTACAGTAACTGTATAAGTTCCACTAGTTGTAAAGGTATTGGCTGCGGTGCTTGTGCTACTTCCGCCAGACCATAAATAGGTGGAGCCACCACTTGCTGTAAGGCTAACACTGCCACAACCTGTAGTAGTGCCAGCTATTGAAATTGCTGAGTTTGCAGAGTTTGGAATATATAAATTATCAAATACACCAGTTTCGGTACAAGATGAACTATGGTTCCAAAGCGCGCCCAGGAATTTTAAATCAGTAGCAGTGTAAAGTGTGTTGATAGCAGTTACTGCTGTGTTATAAGCAGGAGTAGTAACTAGTGGAGATGTAAAGTTTGTAGCACCATCGTTTCTTGCAGAAATTGACCATTGACCGCTGCATGGGTTAAAAGTTACTTTAACGCTGGCATAATTTGCAGCAGGAGCTACACCTGAAAGTGCTATATCGGTAAGGTTGGCATTAGCACCTAAACCACCAGTAAATCGAACTAATTTAATATTATCGGCAGCACCATCGCCTATTACTACGGCATAACCATTAGCCGAAGCACTGGTAAAATCAGCTACTGTAGAACCTAAGATATAGGCAACACCATAATTTCCACTATTAAAACCAGAGGGATTAGGGCGGGATTGTTTTATGTTGAATAACCAGTTTAAGGTAGTATTGGTGTTATTATATATGGTATTATATTTAGTAGATACATCAAAACTAATTTTTTGATTACTAGTGCCGCCCGATGTACCATTAGGGTCAGAAAGAATACAATTATTTAAGGTCAATTGATTGGATACAATTCTAATTTTAGTTCCATCACCACCAGCTTCTGTTTCTGCCCAGGCTACTGCTCCTCCACTACTAGGAATACCAATTACACTATTATTAGCTCTTGTAAAATCATCGAATGCTTGAAAAGGATCATTGGAAGAATTAATAGTAGCTTGAATAGGCGAAAAACTACCGCCCGAAGCTTGCACTTGAAAAGTGCCTACTTGGTTATAACTTAAACCCGAAAATGTATAAGTTCCAGCTACTAAGTTTTGAGTAGCACCACCTGTAAGAGTTCCAGCACCCGAAAACTGAGCTAATGTAATAGCCGAAGTTTGATTTTGGTCTATATTGCCGTTGGCATCTACAGCACTTACAGTTACGCTAAAATTATTACCTAATACTACTGCCGCAGGGGCATCTATAAATTGCAAGGTTGCAATTACATTTATTTCGTTTTTAGTAGCATTACTAGATGCTGTAAAGGTTCCTAATTGTGAACTAAGTAGATTATTATCAACCGTAGCGTTCGCTTCATCTAAAGTAAATACTATATTTTTTCCATCAGAACCAGCCGCCATTGGGTTTTTAAGCGTAATTCGAACCGAGATGGTTCTAAAACTAGCTGCACCATCGGGTACACTTATGCCCGATCCAGCGCTAAGCAACATAGGAATAGAAGCTGTATTAAGAGTAATAGCTGCACCGTAAGGTGTTGCACCACCATCTACAAATATTTCAACATCGTCTATTACAGTTGACCAGTTGGTTACTGTATTACCAGTACCGGGGCGAAGCGTAAGCGTTTTATAAATAGTTGGCAATGCGTCAGCATCATTGTTGGTGCCATCTCCATCATATAATCTAAACTGCCATACTTGTGTTCCTTGTGAACTTGTAGTAATAGTGCCATTAGTTAAAGATGAAATGGTGTTAGCTTCTGAACTTGCTATGGCTTGTATTACGCTGGCAGTAGAAGCTGCAATAAGTGATTGTTGCGAATTAGGATTTAAAGTTGCTGTAGCCGTATTGAACTTCGTATTTAATGAAGTGCAATTATAATCATACGCTCTAAAATGATAAGTAGTAGCTGCAGTTAAACCTGTTACTGAAACAGTATTACTTGTTCCGTTATAAATTAATTGTTGACCACTATTAGCCCAAGCTGTATTAGTAGCAAGTAAAGTAGCACCATCCACAGGTGCGGTAAAGCTGTTTGAGCTATTCATATAAATAACTCGGCTAGTTCCATTGCCTGCGGTTAAAGCCACATCGTAGCTAGTTTGATTAATATTACTGAATGTAAAACTACTTGCTTGAGTGGTTGGAGCCGCACAAGTATTAGTAACTAAAGCTATAGATACATCATCTATACCCACACCAGAACTACTAGAACTTCCATCTAAAATCCAACGGAAATAAACTACTGCACCGTTTGGTATAGATAATGTTGGAGAATATTGAATGTTAATTGATTGAGAAGCTATTAAAGTTGTAAAGTTGTAATTACTTACGCCTGAAAGTATACTTGAAAATGCACCTCCAGCTACGTCAGCCCAGCCAGAAGTTATTGACGTACTATATTGTAATTTAAAAGCTTGCGTAGCAGAATTTCTTCTATACTGTTCATAGTTAAATTGAATCTCGAAAATGGTACCTGCACTGCCTGTGTTATTTCTTACAGCAGCCAATATGCTTTTGCCAGAATAACTACCGCTAAACATAAATCCTAATGATCTATCAGTAGGCCCATTTTGTCCCCAATTATAAGAACCGCCAGCAGTAGGAGAACCCGTGCTTGCTTCTTGCGTAACAGTTGTAGCAACCGTAGCAGTATTGCCATCTTGAATACTAAAACCGGTTTGAGTAGAGGCACTAGAACTAGTTCCCATACTATTAAAATTTTCGGTAGCGGCTACATTTATTGAAGTTAATACTATGTAGCTTAATGGATTATCGGTAATAGCTAAAGTTCGCGTAAATGGACTACCAAGCGATAAGCCAGCACTTGGTGTGCTCATGGTAAACGTAGCAGTTTCAGTGCTTTCCGAAACATTATCATCGGCTATAGCAAAGGTTAGGGTGCCAGTAGTTTGTCCACTTAATATAGTTACAGTAGCAGGAAAAGTAACGCCTGTAAAATCAGCATTAGTTAAACCAGTGCCCGATAAAGCTATACTTACAGTTTGGTCGCCTACTACAGCTAGTGGTGCAGTTACTGTAAGCGTTATAGAAGTAGTTGCAACTTCTGTACCTGTGCCTGTGTTTATAGATAATACGGCTGCAGGAAAATCATTATCGGTAATAACTAAATTTTGTGCAAGAGTAGATCCCAATGCAACACAGGCCGATGGACTGCTAATAGTGAAGGTAGCCGTTTCGGTTCCTTCTACTAGTATATCATTATTTACAGTAAAAGTTATAGTGCCATTAGTAGCACCATTTGCAATAGTTATAGTAGCTGGAAAAGTAGCTCCCGAAAAATCAGCATTGGTTAAACCAGTGCCAGTTAAAGCTACACTAACAGTTTGTGCACCTATTACCGCAACCGATGAGGTGGCAGTAAGTGTAATAGAAGTAGCACTAGCCTCAGAGCCTGTGGTAGTATTTGTAGATAAATTTACAGTAGGCTGGTCGTTATCGGTTATTACTAAATTTTGAGCAGTAGTTACCCCTAATGATATACCAGCCGATGGACTACTGATAGTAAAAGTAGCCGTTTCGGTACATTCATAAGCAGCATCGTCATTAATAGTGAAAGTAGCTGTGCCAGTAGTAGCGCCATTTAATATAGTAATAGTAGCAGGAAAAGTAACGCCTGTAAAATCGGCATTAGTTAAACCAGTACCTGTTAAATCTAAACTTACAGTTTGGTTACCCGTTACGGCTACCGATGCGGTAGCGGTAAGGGTAATAGAAGTAGATGCTGCCTCAGTAGCTGCGCCAGTATTTATACTTAAATTTACATTCGGAAAATCATTATCGGTAATAGCTAGGCCTAGTGATAAAGTGCTACCTAAAGCAATACAAGCAGAAGGCGAACTAATAGTAAAGGTGGCGTTTTCAGTTCCTTCAAAAGCGGCATCGTCATTAATAGTAAAAGTAAGAGTGCCAATAGCAGCTCCGTTGGCAATAGTAATATTTGCAGGAAAAGTTACTCCCGTAAAATCTGCATTGGTTAAACCTGTGCCAGTTAATGTTACGCTTACAGTTTGCGTTCCTATTACATTGGCAGATGCTGTAGCTGTTAAGGTAATAGAAGTTTCATCAGTTTCAGAACCTGTGGTGTTGTTTGTGCTTAAATTAACCGTTGGTAAGTCGTTATCGGTTATGGAAAGGCTACGAGCAATGGTATCGCCTAATGTAATACCAGCACTTGGGGTATTCAATTTGAAAGAATCAGCTTCGGTACATTCATAGAATGCATCATTATTAATAGTAAACGTTTTAGTATCAGTAGATGTACCGTTAGCAATAGTAAAAGTATATGGGAAAGATACGCCAGTAAAATCGGCATTTGTAAAACCAGAACCTACAATATCAGCAATTACAGTTTTAGCACCAGTTACGTTGGCACTAGCTTGCGCAGTAAGTGTAATAGAAGTAGAACTTGCTTCTGAACTTGAGGTGGTTGATGTTAAAAGTTTTACTGTAGGAGTTCCACTAGGTGTAACAGCTGCCCAAGTTAACCCTAACCTCATTTCATCCATTACCAATACTTGTGGTGTAGTAGCAGTACCATCTTGACGTAAGAATATTCTTTGGATATTTGCATTATCTGTAGCTCCTGTATTAGTAGAACTTGCATCTGCCGTAGGTTCGGTTCCTCCAGTTACCGGATTAATCCATATTCTAGAAATATCATTACCAGATCCAGCACCTCCACCAGCCACAATTTGGTAAGCCATAACAACCAAATAAGTAGTACCTACATTTAAAGTGTTACTTGCCCATGATAAGTTACCAGCTACAGTACCAGTATTTATGCCAAGATTATAAGAACTAGTGCCACTAACAGCAGTATTTCTTATCCATATTCTTCCGGCAAACAAACTTGTTCCTCCATCTATAAAACCTGTAGTGTATCCTCCTGTAGTGCTTAAACTACCTAAAGTAGTTACATTTAATAAAAATGAAGCATAAACCGTTCCAGATGTTTGAGAAGTAAAGGCTCTATAATAATCGATTCCAGCACCACCATAAGTAATTCTGTTGCCAGTTGAAGTTGGCAAACTTGCATGGGATAAATTTCCGCTTTCAACTAATATTTCATCGCCAGAATTAAAACTAACCCATGTTGCCGAGCTTTGTGTTCCTAATCCATTTGTTGCATGGGCTGTATAATTAAAAGGCTCAGTAAATTGCCCCCAACTCTTCAAGTTAGCTATTAATAGAAAAGCGATAACTGCAATGAGCAAACGACTTTTTAACATAAAATTTCTATTTAAGATTTGTATATTTTTTAGCTGAGGGGCTGCAAAAGAAAGCAATTGTTTACAATAATGAGCAGGTTTGATATTAAATGTTGATGAAGATTTTGTTAATACAAAGCATATTACATCAACAACACTGAAAATCAACTCAATGCGAAAATTACCTTTAACAAACCATTTTTTTAAAACCTCCTTACTGCTACTAAAAATCGTGCCAAGTTTTATGTTGGGTTCAAAAAGGGGTAGCATTTGTGGATAACCTATCCAAACTAAAGGTTTGCCCCTATACAGCGCAGACAATAGTCGTCACGCTAACAATACTCTCGTCAACTTACGAAATAGCTAAAATCAAAACCCTCTTTTACCCGGCACTTCCTCCGCCTCTGCCTTCTTTTTAAAGTAGCGCAGATTGTAAGTAACCGTAAGCATCACATATCGCTGCAACACATCCGTACGCACATCTTCAATATATGCATCATTCACCGTGCGGCTCACGCTATTGTTTTGCCCCAGTATATCAAACACGCTGGCTCTCACTTCCAGCGATTTATCCTTCAGGAATTTGTAGCCCAGCGCGGCATTCCACAAAAAGAAGTTTTGGTTAAAAGCCGCACCCACCCCTCGATACAATGTATTGTTCAACGAAGTATTAAACACAAAGCCCTTCCAAAACATCCAGTTGAATTTTGCTTCGGCATTGTGATAAAAAAAATTGTTGTTGCTCTGGCTTTGCAGCGAGTTGCGCACAATGTTATAGTTGGCATTATACATTACCGTAAAATCAATTTTTTGGCTAAAGTTGCTGCTCAACACAAGCCCCCCCGAAATGATTGCCGTGTTCGACATATTCTCTCTACCATTCAGCAAACTTGGTGTGCGATTGTAAGTAACAGCAGCGTTTATGTTAAAGTTGCTTTTCAATTGCTTCACAGGCAATCCGTAAGTAAAAAAGCTTCTAAAATTCAGGCTACCGCCAAGGTTCACTGGCTTGCTCAACTGCGCCCCGGCATTCAGCAAAATACCGCTCAAAAGCAAAGTATCTTCCACCGCAATAAAGGTTGAATTGCCAATATAGTGCTGTGTATAATTAAAAGAAATCATGGTAAAAAACATGTGCATGGTTTTCATGTTCATGTTGCTGTAGTGCATACGCGCAGTATGTTGATAGCTCTGTTTAAGCGAAGCATTACCCGTGCTCAACAATAGCGGATTGCTGTTATCAATCACCGTTTGAAGCTGGCTGATATTTGGCGCATTGGTGGTAGTGCTGTAGTTGAACCTAAAGTTTTGCGACTTTGTAATTTTGTAACTAAAAGAGGCATTAGGCAAAAAATTATTAAAGGTCTTCTTCACCTCAAATTGTGTTGGATAAGATTGAACACCCGTAAGCAAGGCATACTGCACATTCGTCCCTATCGCCACATTCATCTTATCGGCTTTATCGCGCAGGCGGTAAGTGGCACCCACTCTGTGGCTCATATAGTTGTTATCAAAATTGCTCGAAAGCTGATTATTTAATGCGGTGAACTCGCCACTCAATGTATCGGCATCGTAAGTATTTTTCTCTCTTGCATTCCATGTGTAAGAGGGCGCGTAGTTGAACTGCATTTGCCCCAACTGCCCCACAGGCTCGGTATATGCAATGTTGCCCGACACCGTATAATTAGAAGTGCCCGACTCGGTGTATTGATCAAGCGAAACAGTATCGGCAGGTGTGGTAAAGGTATTCAGCGACAATAAATTTGCCTTGCCAGTATTGTTGTTGGTAGTGCCCGTCAAGTCAATCGAAAATGTTCTTCCTTCCTTCTTCAATTTGTGCTGATACAACACATTGCCCGAAAAATTATAACCAATGCTCTTAGCTTTATAATCGCTAGATAAACCACTCAAAACATTGCCAACCGTCAGCGCATTCGTTCCATCCGTTATGCTGAATTGATTGTTCTGCTGCACAGTTAGTTTCGGTGTAAAAACCAAAGAATTGTTTGAGTCAATAGCATACTCAATCCGCATATTGATTCGGTGATTGATGTTCTTGTTTTGCGACTCCGTTCTTTCATCATACTTAGTAGCTGTTTCGCTTCGCGAAAAATAAGTGCGTGCCGTTTCGCTTCGGTTCACGTTATTAGTAGCGTTGAAAAAATAACTGCCGCTGAACTTCACTTTATTGCTCCATTGGTCGCTGTAATTAAAACCAAAAGCATGTGTGGTGGAAATGCCTCCCTGCTGCCCTACCATAAAATTACCTGCACTGCTATTCATCATCATACTTGGATTGCCCCGCCCTGCCATAGCCATCATAGCGCGCCTGCCGCCACCGCCTCCCCAACCGCTGCTACCCGAAACACCAATAATATCTTCAATCGCAAAGTTCTGTTGATTGATATTATTACTCATGCCCAAAAACGAAACCCTTCTATTTCCATTAAACCAATTCACGTTCGCCCCGGCAGCATAGCGATGCGCATCCAAGTAACCATAGCCTGCATACACCTTTCCAAACACACCATTTTGTGTACCCGGTTTGGTAATAATATTGATGGTGCGTTCTTCGTTACCATCGCTAAAACCTGTAAACTGCGATTGGTCACTGCCCTTATCAAACACTTGAACCTTGTCCACTATATCCGCAGGCATATTTTTCAGCACAGTGCCAGGGTCGTTACCAAAAAAAGGTTTGCCATCTACCAACACGCGCTTCACGTCTTCACCCCGCGCTTTCACGGTACCATTCTCTATGGTTACGCCCGGCATTTTTGCTACTAAATCTTCGGTAGTAGCATCGGGATTTGTTTTAAAAGCATTGGCATTAAACTCGGTGGTGTCTCCCTTTTGTTCGCCTCGTTTTGCCAATTGCTCAACCACCACATTCGATAACGCTCGCACATCTTCACCCAAGATGATATTGCCCAACTGAATATTTTGATTGGCAACTTCCACCTTATTAAAACTCGTTTTATATCCTGTATAAGTGATTTTCAATAAGTAAATTCCCTTTGGCAACGAAAGTTCAAACACACCACGGTCATCGGTGGGCACACCCTTAACAAATGCAGAGTCGCTGCTTTTTAGCGCAACAACATTCACACCCATCAATACGGAGTTGTTTTTACTATCAATTATTCTTCCTGAAACAATTTGCTGCGAAAATGTGCTAGTAACTAAAGACAGATACAACAGTAGGAATACAATCTTTTTCAATACAAAATTTTCGGTTGAAAATAAATGGTCTTAGATGGTTAAAAAAAAAGGGAACGAATGTATTCCACTATGTCATAATTTAAGTAGAATTTATTTGAAAACAAATCCGTCACATACCCTCGAAATATTCCACAATTTTGCGCTTCAACAGTTCTTCCTGCTCTTTCAATTCCAACACCGGAACGGTTTTAACCGTTTCGTAATGAGGCCAGCCTTCAGCATCTACATCCTTTAATAAATAGTATCCTTCACTGCTTAAAAGTTTGCACATCGCCACGTGCATCAAGTCTTCTTTCTCTTCTTTCTCCCACACTTCTTTTACAATACCCACCTCATTCATCCCAATCAAAAAAAGCATTGCATTCACATCGGGTCGCTGCCCAAACTTTTCCTTCACCTGCTTGCGCACCATATACCAGCGATAAGTAAAATCCTTTTCCTCACTCATGCTGCAAAGTTAATCGCTTCATTCATTCACCACGGGCGTTTGTGAAATTCAATATTACAACGCGCCAATTTTATGCTACCCTTCAAATCTTTTTCTATATTCAGTTGCAACAATTCCTATTATCCACACAACTTTTTAAAAATACTTTCACTCTTAATAAAAGATTCTATTTTCAAGCCCCGAATAAGAAAGTGTTTATGATTAAAAATTTACTTGTCGTTTTATCCTTTCTGATGGCTTCGGCAGCAATGTCGCAAGCTTTGGTTTACAATAACGGAGCGGATGTTTATGTAAAAAATGGTGGCTTTATGATTGTAAAAACAAACTCAGTGCAAAATACTGCGGGTTTGATTGACAATCAAGGAACCGTAGTGGTTGAAGGTTTTGTGCAAAACGATGCAATTATCAGCGGTTTGGGCGACACGATTCGCCTTATGGGCGATTGGATAAATAATTCTTCGTATGCCGGCACCAGCAGTTGGGTAGAAATGAACGGTGGCGCGCAATTGCTTACTGGCACGCAGGCTACAACCTTTAATAACCTTGCACTGCTTGGCGGCAATGTGGTAAAAACACAAACTATCAATCAGGAAGTCACTGGCACTTTAAATTTGTTTAATGCAGAGTTGGCTACCGATGCTTTTGAAATGTTGGTGAGCAATAATGTGCCTGCGGCTGTTCAAAGAAACACCGGTTTTGTTTCTTCATTAGGTTTGGGCAGGTTGTCGCGCGCTACAAACAGTGCTTCGGCATATTTTTTCCCTACAGGTTCGCCCTCAAGTTTGGGGGCTTCTTTGTTTCGCCCAATTGAGTTTCGCCCGAGCAATGCAACAGCGAATGTTTATGGCGTGCGCACTATTAAAGGTGATGCAACTGTAAATGGTTTTGACGTAAGTATTTTTGACGATAGCCTGTGTAAGGTAAATCCTAATTTCTATCATCACCTGCATCATTCTAATGGTGCAAGTGCACCCAATGTAACTATGTTCTATTCAGCTTCTACTGATGGCGGATGGAACGCGCAGGGCAACTGGCGCAGCAATGCCTTATGGAATTACACAGGTGCTGCAACACTTGGCAGCGGGCAGGGTTTTTCTACCGTTACAGTGCCTAACTACAATAACTTTAACGATATTCAATTTGCCTTGGCAAGTAAGAGCTTTACCATTGATGCAGGACCCGATTTGCAATTGGTGGAAGGTGAAACAGGGCAGTTTACACCAATCGTTACCAATGTAGTTTCGCCATCGTTCAATTGGTCGCCTACCACTTTTCTAGCATGTACCGATTGCCCTTCACCAGAAGTTACGCCCACAGCAACTACGATTTATTCCTTGCAGGTTACAGACGCTGCGGGCTGCTCGGCAAGCGACACTGTGCGTGCAGTTGTGATGCCTGACATCTTGTTGATGCCAACAGCATTTTCGCCAAATGGTGATGGCGTGAATGATTTATTCCGTCCGGCAAATAAAAATCTCAGAAAGTTCAACATGCAAATCTATAACCGCTGGGGCGAGTTGGTGTTTGAAACCGACAATGCGAAAGAAGGTTGGGATGGCGTGTTTAAAAACAACGAGCAGCAACTTGGTGTGTTTGTTTGGAAGGTTGACTATCAAACCGTCAACATGAAAAAGAATCGCTATGAAACCGGCAACCTTACCTTAGTGAGGTAAGTATTTTTAATTCAATAATTTTTTATTCTTCATCCAACCTTTACAAAAGGAAATTTCGTCTTTTACATATTTAAACCAATTCAAAATGAACAAAATTCTACTCTCAGCTTTGCTGTCTCTCGCATTGCTCTCCAACAGTTTTTCGCAAATTACATTAACACCAGCAACTACAAATGCAACTTGTAATGGCTTATGTGATGGTTCTATAACTGTAACACCCGTAGGTGGCTTAGCGCCATTTAGTTATTTATGGAGCAATGGCAGCACAACACAAAATCAGACTAATCTATGCCAGGGCGTTTATTCTGTTACAGTAAACGATGTTCAGCTATTATCTGTGTCTCAATCATTTACTATTACTGAACCCACAGCAATTAATATTGTATTACAGGGGTTTAATGCCTCTTGCCCAACATCTGCTGATGGCTCAATTGTTACATCTGTTGTTGGTGGCTCACCTCCCTATGCCTACTCATGGAGTAATGTATCAACTGTGCAATCACCAAGCAACCTCTCGGCAGGCACATACTCCTTAACAGTGGTGGATGTTAATAACTGCACAGCAAACAGCTCTGCAACTGTGGGTTCACTTTCAAATCTTACTGCACTTTTTAACCCTTCAAACCCTACCTGTGGTCTGGCAGATGGTTCTATCTCTGTAAATGCAACAGGTGGTTTGCTTCCATTAACTTATAAATTGGGTGGTGGTGCACCACAAAGTTCAAATACTTTTGCAGGTTTGTCAGAAGGCAACTACACTGTTGTTGTAACAGATTCAGCAGGTTGCGTTGTTGATTTATTAGTTGACTTATCGCAAGTAAAATTATTTATTGATAAGGTGATTCCAACAAACTGCAACAACCAAAATGGTGAAATTAGAATGAAGGCAACGGGCGGCACGCTACCATATACTTTTGCATGGAGCATTGGTGGAGGCAACACTTCAATTGCAGATAGTCTTGTAACAGGTGGATATAGTGTAACTGTTACAGATAGTGCAGGATGTTCCATTCACAAAAACATATTGGTGCCATTTGAAAACAACTGCATAGGTAAATTAAGTGGCAAGGTGTTTTACGATTTGAATGGAGATTGCAAATTGGATAGCAATGAAGCACCATTACAATACGCAAAAATACAAGTATCGGGTAATGGTGCTTTTTATGTGTTGAGTAGTGATATTAAAGGTTACTATCAAGCTATACTTCCATTGGGCACTTATATTATTGAACCTTTTGGAACAACACAAAACATTACCTGTCCTGCTTCTTTAAAGTATCAAGTTAATTTAGTTCAAGCGGGTGTAATAATTGACGGTAACGACTTTGCAGTGAAAACAGTTGCCTACAGCGATGTTTATGTAACAGGGACAACTTCTATTGCACGCCCTGGTTTTAAAAGCGATGTATGGGTAACAGTTATAAATAATTCTACGATTTACGGAGTTTCTACTGGGCAGGCGAAACTTACTTTAGATGCCAAAACCAATGCGCTTGTAGCATCAGACACAGGTGTGATTTCTGGCAAGGTAGTAACATGGAACTATTACCTGAATCAAGGTGAGCAAAAGTCTTTCCACCTCAATACCCAAATCATTGCTCCACCCATTGTAAACATTGGCGATGTATTGATGTATGAGGCAAAAGTGATTCCTGCAACAGCAGATAGTTTTAGCAATAACAATATTGATTCATTGGGTAGAGTGGTACAAGGTTCTTATGACCCAAATGACAAGGCCGTTTTTCCTAATGGCAATATTTTGATAAAAGATACAGTGTTGAAATACACCATTCGTTTTCAAAATACTGGTAACGACACCGCTTTTACTGTGATTGTGCGCGACACTTTAGATACGAACCTCAATCCATACACTTTCCGCAACTTTACATCCAGTCATTCTATGACGCCTGTGTTTGTTGCCAATAATGTTATAGAGTTTCGCTTCGACCAAATCAACTTGCCAGATAGCTTTGTAAATGAGCCTGCGAGTAATGGCTTTGTAACATTCGTTATCAACCGATTTAAGAATATTCCTATTGGTTCAACAGTTAAAAATCAGGTTGCTATATACTTTGATTACAACTTACCAATTTTTACAAACACCATTGTAAATACGATTGTAAACCCAGTTTCTTCTATTCAGGAATTTAGCAACGCGGCAATTAAAATTTATCCAAATCCGGTAAATGAGAAATTATTTATCGTAGTTGAGGACAATCAATTTCAAAACGCGACATTGTATGACCTGAACGGTGCAAAAGTTGCTGAAAACACACTGCCTGAATTGTCCGTTGCGGGCTTGCCACATGGTATGTATGTTTGTAAAGTAGCCCTGAAAAATACCGCTGTTTACTATACTAAAATTATTGTTGAGTAAACTTTTTTTATGTTGAAATTAAAAAACGCGACTTCAAATTGAGGTCGCGTTTTTGTTTTAAGGACCTTATTGGTCAATTGTGCGCCCACTCTGTTAAAGGTCGCTCATTATTGAAGTAATACTTGTATTGCTGCTTTTACGGGATTTAGTTGATTCATCTTCGGCAAAAATAAACCATTCCTATGAAAAAGCTATTTACCTGCGCAATTCTTGTTCAAATGTCAATTACAAACATTTTCTCCCAGATTACCATTTCGCCCACCATCAGCAATATTTCCTGTAATGGGCAGTGTGATGGTTCAGTTGAATTAATTATCGCAAACGGCACGCCTCCCTACACGTATCTTTGGAGCAATGGCGACACAATACAAAACCTATCAAACCTTTGTGGAGCAATCTACGAAGTTACGGTTACAGATGCATTATTAGAATACACGATTCAAAGTTTTGATGTAATTGAACCACTTGTATTGTTGGCGATTCCTAATGCTACCAGTGCGAGTTGCAACGGTGCATCCGATGGTCAAATAACGCTTGGTGTTTCTGGTGGAACAGTACCACTCTCATTTAGTTGGAACAACGGCACTAATTTTCAAAACCAAAGCAATTTAACTGCTGGAATTTATACTTACAACATTATAGATGCCAAAGGTTGCACAACTAACGGCTCGGCAACTGTGCTGGAAAATAATGTTGCTGTGCAAATAATCAAAGTGTTTCCAACATGTAAATCCTCAAATGGTACTATAACTATAAACGTTACTACAGGCACTGCTCCATTTAATTTTAAAATTGGGGCTTCTGCCCCACAGAATTCCAATGTTTTTTCAAACTTAGCCGAAAACAATTATTCGATTCTAATAACGGATTCATTTGGCTGCACAATAACTGAAGTGGTTGAACTTTCAAGAATTCGTATTATAGTTGAATACTTAAAGCCAGCAAATTGTAGCAATCAAAATGGCGAAATACGAATGAAAGCAGTTGGCGGCACACCACCCTACACCTACGTTTGGAATACAGGCTTAACTGGTTCTACTGCAAGTAATCTATCGGTTGGTGGATATAGTGTTACTGTTAAAGGAAGCGCGGGTTGTAATCATCATACCGTCATTAATGTTCCTTTCGATACATTATGTGTTGGCAAAGTGAGCGGGAGGGCATTTTACGACCGTAACAACAACTGTGTTTTTGATGGTGTAGATGCACCAATGGTGGCTACACCAATACAAATTAAAGGTACAAACGAAACGGTGAGTGTAATTACAAACATTGATGGCTATTATGAAAACACTTTACCACTTGGACTATATACTATTGAACCCTTTGCCAATCAACTTCAAAGCGTTGCCTGCCCTACAGGAGGAAAGCGTCAAGTTAATCTTAGCGTAGCAGGAATGACGATGAGTAACCTCAATTTCGGCATCCAAAGTTTTCCAATTGAAGATGTGTCAATAAGAGGATATTGGGGCGTAGCCCGCCCTGGATTTGAAAGCAATATTTGGGTGACTTTAACCAATAATTCAACATTGCCTGGTGGCTCTGTAGGCACAGCCACTTTAAACTTAGATAGTCGAGTGATACCAACAAGTGCCAATAATTCTGGTGTGATTTCAGGCAATACAATTTCATGGAACTATAACCTACTGCCAGGTGCTACAAAAACTTTTAATGCGATTGCACAAATAACTCCTCCGCCTGCAGTAAACATCAATGATGTGTTGGAGCACTTTTCCACTATCACTCCGAGCACAACTGATGATTTCACCAATAATAATTTAGATACAATTTTCCAATCTGTTCAAGGTTCGTTTGACCCTAACGATAAAGCGGTGTTTCCTGCTGGAAATCTTTTTGCAAAAGACACCGTTTTGAAATACACCATTCGTTTTCAAAACACTGGAAACGACACCGCGTTGGTAATCATTGTTCGCGATACTTTAGACGTTAACATTAACCCATACACCTTCCGCAATTTTACCGCCAGCCATTCCATGACGCCAGTTTTTGTTGCAAACAATGTTATTGAATTTCGCTTTGACCAAATTAACTTGCCAGATAGTTTTGCAAACGAAGTATCAAGTCATGGATTTGTTTCCTTCTTTATAAACAGATTTAAGAATGCTCCGGCAGGTTCAATTATCAAAAATAGTGCATCTATTTACTTCGATTACAACACGCCCATTAAAACTAACACCGTTGAAAATACAGTTGTGAATCTTGTTTCTTCTATGGAGGCATTGGATAACACTTCCATAAAAATTTATCCAAATCCCACTTCTGAGAGATTATTTATTGATGTTGAAGATGAACAATTAAGAACAGCAATATTGTTTGATTTGAACGGGGCAAAAGTTGCAGAAAGCTCTTTCCCAGAATTATCTGTTTTAGGCTTGCCACAAGGCTTGTATGTATGTAAAGTAGCATTGAAAAATGCAGCAGTTTACTACACTAAAATTATTGTTGAATAAAAGATTTAGTTGAAAGAATTGAATGAAACGCGACTTCAAATTGAGGTCGCGTTTTTGCGTTTACAGAGTTTCAAGGGCAAAAAAAATCCCGCTTTTGCAAGCAGGATTTAATTTGGGTTGTGAGTCTGTCGGGATTCGAACCCGAGACCCATACATTAAAAGTGTATTGCTCTACCAACTGAGCTACAGACTCGCTTTTTTCCAAAGCGGGTGCAAATATAGTCCGATGTATAAAACCGCCAAACTTAATTTTCAATTAAGTGAAATAGTTTGTTGATAAACATGCAATAAGGCTTGATCACACAATCACAACATTCTCCTCCGTCAACTCAAATCTTTCTTCTCTGAATCTTAGGAGTAATCTGGCAACTGTAGCCACATCGCGTTGGCAATATGAAACTATGCGGGGCAAATCTTTTTCATACCAATAAACCCTAGCAACATCTTTACCTTCAATATCTTCTTTGGGCGATGGGATACCGAGAACAAAAGCCATCAGTTTTAATGATGTATAATTTTTAAAATCACCAAAGCGCCATAAATGAAGTGTATCTATACTTTGCAACTCCCAAGGCTTTTTACCAGAAAAATTTAATAACGAGGGCAAAGCGATTTTATTAATCATCATTCTTCTGCACAGATAAGGAATATCAAACTCGCGGATATTGTGCCCTGCAAAAACAAAGTTTTGGTTTTGCTTATTAAACTGATTCAACAATGTAGAAAATGATTGCAACAAATCAGTTTCATCATCACCTGAAAAAGATTTTATTCTAAACTTAAAACCGCCCTGCTGCTTGTGAAAGTATCCGATTGAAATACAAATCACTTTTCCGAACTCGGCATAAATGCCTGCACGCTTTTCAAAACTTTCAGCCTGTGTTTCGTCAGTGACTTTTAATTGCTGATGTTTTGAAGCCCATAAACCTTGCATTTCTTCTGGACACATTTCAAACACACTATAACAAGGAACGGTTTCAATATCAATAACTAAAAGATGGTCAAGCGGGAGATGTTGCATACATAATTCGTTTTTGTTTAAAAAATTGAATTCAAAATTCTACTTACACAGTGTGCTAATTTGTTATTAATGTTTAACAATGTGCATTTCACACAACAAAGTGGATAGCTTTCACAGTGAATATAAATTAGCTTACGTTACATTCGCTCAAAATATAAATATTATGGAAAACCAAGGAAGCAGTAAGAAATTCTATATCATAATTATAGTTCTTCTTTTACTAATGAATGTTGTTGCAGGATATTTCCTATTTACAGAAAATACTGCGAAGAAGGAATTGGATGTTGCAAAACAAGAATTGGATAATCAGTATCAAGGCGTGCTTACAGAGTTGGAAGCACGTAAATCTGAATTAGAGCAATACAAAGGAAAAAATGCCGAATTGGATAGCACCATTGTTGCACGCCAAACAGAAATTGATCAATACAAATCTCAAGTTGAAGGTTTATTGAAAAAAGGCAGAATAACTTCTTCGGAACTTGCTAAAGCGCGTGAGTTAATAGAAAAACTAAAGGCGGAAAACAAACAACTTCAAGGTAAAGTTGAAGAATTGACCGCTGCAAACGAAATGCTTACACAGGAAAACCAAACTCTTGGGCAAAACCTTGAAAAAGAAAAACAAGCTGCTGCAACTCTAACAGAAGAAAAACAAAACCTTAGCAAAAAAGTAGCACTTGGGGCTTTGATAAAACCTGTAAATCTTAAGATTACAGGAGTAAACATTAAAGGCAACGGTAAAGAATCTGAAACTACGAAACTGAAGAATGTTGACAAATTGAAAATTGCTTTTGAAACAGGTGAAAACAAAATCACTGAAAAAGGAAGTTTGAAATTCTACTTGAGAGTAATCAATCCAAAAGGCGAAACAATTGCGGTACGCGACCAAGGGTCGGGGACTTTCAAACTTGCTGACTCAGGCGATGAAGTTCAATACAGCCGCATTGCTGATGTTGATTATCAGCAAACCAATAAAAAAGTATCTATTGATTGGAGTAGTAACATTACCCAAGAAGGAACTTACAAAGTAGAAGTTTACCAAAGCGGATACCTAATTGGTAAAGGCGAAGTGAAATTGAAATAAGATACTTCCAACTAAATAAAAAAGCGGGCTAAAACATGAAGCATGTTTTAGCCCGCTTTTTTTTCGTCTCAATACAAATCATTATAGTTTACCACGATGCTATGGATATTATTTCAACCATTTTAAAATGAGCATCTCGTGTTATCAATGTCAAATTATGCTGCACTGAAATTGCTGCAATCCATATATCATTTTCAGGGATTGGAGTTCCCTTCTTCCTCAATATGGCTTTTATTTCGCCATAATGATGCGCTGTGGAGTTATCAATTTGAAGAACAGAACAATTATCAAGAAATAAATTGATTTTAGAAATGTTCTTCGCTTTCGACTTTGATGCATTTGCACCATAATATAGTTCTCCTGCTACAATACATGGAACATAAACTTTATTCAGTTTGTCTAACTTCTCTGCAATTTTTGTTTCACTATTGAAAAGCGCGATAATAATATTAGTGTCAAGCAACACATCACTTCCACTCATTTGAATCAATTTTTTCGCAGCCCTCCTCAATTACTTTCGTCAATTGACTCACTTCCTTTTTAGAAAGAAAACCCAAATACTTTTTGAAGGAAATTCTCTTTTCTTTAGGAGCTTCATTGCCACGCATTACACGTTCAAGCTTAGTTAAAAGTTGCTCATTTTCTAACTTGAGATAGTCCTCTATGAATTGTATCTTTCTTTCGTTGAAATCCATAATTCTAAATTTTGTAATGTGAATTTACTAAACATAATTCAACGCTTATAATCTCCTATCTTCTGTTTTTCTTTTTCACATCCAAACCATACTTTTTCAAAATACTCAATGCAAGATTCTGCTTGTGTACTTCATCTGCACCATCCCAAATTCTTGCACCACGCTCGTGGCGATATAAAGTAGAAAGTATTATATCGTCTGAAACACCCAGCGCACCATGCACTTGTATTGCCCTATCTAAAACTGCAAGCATAATATTGGCAACATAAAACTTGATAGCAGAAATTTCATCGCGCACAGTGGCTGCACCCAATTTATCTATGTTGAAAGCTGTTCGCAAAACAAGTAAGCGAGCTGCATCAATCTCTGCTCTGCTCTCTGCAATAAAACCCTGAATAAATTGCTTCTCACCCAACAACACTCCATTTTCAATTTCACGGGTAGCAGCGCGTGAACACATCATATCAAAAGCGCGTTCGGCAATACCAATCCATCGCATACAATGATGTATTCTTCCGGGTCCCAGACGTTCTTGTGCTAACTTAAATCCTGCGCCCTCGTCTCCTATCAAGTTAGCCAGAGGTACTTTACAATTTTCAAACCTTACTTCGGCATGGCTTGCCCAACCTTCGCCAGCATGACCAAAAACTGACACATTGCGAATGATATTAAAACCCTGAGTTCCGGTTGGCACAATAATCATACTTGCACGTTGGTGAGGAGCAGCCTCTGAATTGGTAACACACATCACAATAGCAAATGCCGAACCATCCGCCCCGCTTGTAAACCATTTATGTCCGTTCAAAACATATTCATTGCCTTCACGAACAGCATTGGTAGCCATTTGCACAGGATTACTACCTGCAAATTCAGGCTCCGTCATTGCAAAACAACTACGCGTTTTTCCTTCCAATAATGGGTGCAAAAACTGCGCTTTAATTTCCTCTGTAGCAAACTTGCTCAGCAATTCCATGTTACCAATATCAGGTGCCTGACAATTAAAAGCGTAATGCCCAAAGAGTGGCGCAAAAGCTAGTGCTTCACTCACTTGTCCAAACTCGCAAAGTGTTAAGCCAAGTCCACCCTCGCGCTCGGGTAAATGCAATCCCCACAAGCCAAGTGATTTTATTTTTTCACGCTTTGATTCAAGAACAATAGCAATTTCATTCCAAGACTTAGTCGCAAAATCAGCTTCCAATGGAATCAACTCCGATTGTACAAACGAATGAATTTTAGGCAGCAAAATTTTTAGCCGCTCGGTAGCAAATACTTCTTCCATGATGTGAAAGAAGAAAAATTATTTAGGCAAAAAGAAATTCTTAGAGTTTAGAAACAGCCTGCTTCATTTTTTCTTTCAAAGCATCGCTTATGGATACTAATGGAAGACGAAGATGGCTATCGCAAACACCTTGCAATTCCAAAGCATATTTTACTCCGCCTGGATTGCCCTCGGCAAACAGCATATCTGTAATGTCATTTAGTTTATAATGAAGCTGTTTTGCCTCATTAAAATTTCCCGCTAATGCTTTGCGCACCATCTCGGTAAAGATTGAAGGAAACGCTTGCCCCACAACAGAAATCACACCATGAAAACCATAAGCAATTAAGCCCAATGTAATGTTGTCATCGCCACTGATAACAAGAAAATCATCAGGAGCATTTTTAACCAACTGCATAGCTTGATTAAAATCTCCACTTGCTTCTTTGATGCCGATAATATTTGACTCTTCGCGCGCCAATTGCAAAGCCGTTGTAGCAGCAATATTTGAGCCTGTTCTTCCTGGCACATTATATAAAAGAATTGGCAGCGGTGATGCTTCGGCAACTGCTTTGTAATGTGCTAAAATGCCTTGTTGTGTTGGTTTGCTATAATATGGACTCACACTCAAAATCGCATCTATGCCGATGAAATTCTGTGCTTTAATATCCTTAATCAACTCGGCTGTATTGTTACCACCAAAGCCTGCAACAATAGGCACTCTGCCTGCATTATGCGCAACGGTAAATCTTAAAATTTCCTGCTTTTCTTCTTTTGAAAGCACTACAGATTCTCCTGTTGTACCTAATGAAACCAAGTACTCCACTCCACCATTTATTGAATGGTCTATCACCTTTCCAAGTCCAATAAAATCAATTTCTCCTTTGTGGTTAAAGGGTGTTACTAAAGCTACACCTGTGCCTTTTAATTTACTTCTAATCATTCTTTACTTGATTTAATAATGCTATAGATTGGTTTAAATTTTCTTCTATTGAATTTTTGTCAGATGGTTTTATCATCAACTCAAAACAGTTAGTTTTTTTGGGATGATATAAGCCAACTCTACACGTTGCATTTGCCGTTAATGCTACAAATTCTAAAGGCAAATTTTCGTGTTGAAATAATGCAAAAAGCACATCCAATTTCTTACTGCAAAACTGCTCAACAATTTCACCATTTGGCTTGTAAGTAATCCCAACTTCTTTGCTTGAAAAAGTATTGGGTTTTGGCATTGCATTCTTTTCTTTAGGTAAATATATAAGCGTTGCTACCTGAATATTTTTTTGCCTGAAATTTTCTATAAACTTTTCTATTGTCATCACATCGTCAGCAGAAGTTCCCTCATAAACAATACCGATTGACTTTGCAGACGCAAAACTCAGCAAATGGTGTTTATACTTTATTGAAGGGTGATTCTTCACCGCGCTATAGAAAAAAAAGCGCATCAACCTATACCAATAGTTCATTATTCAATTACTTCGGTTGCGGCAGCGTAAACACCAATTTTTGAATACTTATCAATGCGCGCCATGATGCGCTCTTCAGGTGTCATAGCTTTCAATTCATCCAAATGTTTTACAATAGTTTTCTTCAATATTTTAGCCATATCCTTGGGGCTATTGTGCGCGCCACCAGTTGGCTCTTTTATAATGCCATCTATGATATTGAACTTCAACAAATCCTGGGCAGTAGGTTTCAAAGCTTCGGCAGCCCTCTCCTTATGCTCCCAAGTGCGCCACAAAATTGACGAACAAGATTCGGGTGAAATAACAGAGTACCATGTATTTTCCAACATCAATAATCTATCGCCCACGCCAATACCTAATGCTCCACCCGAAGCGCCTTCGCCAATCACAATACATAGCACGGGAACTTTCAAGCGCACCATTTCAAACAGGTTGCGCGCTATTGCCTCTCCTTGTCCGCGTTGCTCTGCCTCTGCTCCAGGATATGCACCTGGTGTATCAATCAAAGTAACAATTGGCTTGTTGAACTTCTCTGCCAATTTCATCAAGCGCAATGCTTTGCGATAGCCTTCGGGATTTGGCATTCCAAAATTTCTGTACTGACGCATTTTGGTATTAATACCTTTTTGATGCCCAATAAACATCACCGATTCACCATTCAAATTTCCAAACCCACCAACAATTGCTTTGTCATCTTTAAAATTTCTGTCGCCATGCAACTCAACAAAATGCTCACACATATATTCCATGTAGAAAAGCGTGTAAGGTCTTTCGGGGTGCCGACTAACCTGAATGCGTTGCCACACAGTAAGGTTGGCATATATATCAAGCTGCTTCTCTTTGATGCACTTTTCTAGCTCACTGATTTTATCGCCCATGTCCACACCACTGCGCTCCTGCACTTGTTTCAATTTTTCGCGCTCTTCTACAAGTGCAGCAATAGGCGATTCAAAATCTAAGAATGTCATTTATAATAGGTTTACTTATTGTTAATCATTTGATAACCGAACAAAGCCGGGCAGCGAAAATAAGCGTTCGTAAACAATTTTTTCGCAAACACTTGTTTTCAATCATTAAGCCTTTATATTTGCGCTCCCCAAAAGGGAAAAGGACCGGTAGTTCAGTTGGTTAGAATGCTGCCCTGTCACGGCAGAGGTCACGGGTTCGAGTCCCGTCCGGTCCGCTTAAACGCTCACATTTTGTGGGCGTTTTTTGTTTTAGGCTATTCATACTTTACGCAGTCTATGCTTATAAGTTTTATTTTACTCTATAAAATTGCTGGCAGTAATTGTCATTTTATCAACGCAACGTCCGCAAGCGAGACGGTTGCTGTGAAAGGATTATTGGGGGAGGTAAGACGTTGTGGCGAAGGAACTGCTAAATCATAAATACACGCAAGTATATAAAATATCCCTCCAACACGAATCACACTTTAATTGATTCATATTTAATCAACTCATTGCCAAAAAAAACCAAAACAAGCAAGCAACTTCTTTCAAACAATATCCAAAA
>CAZKHZ010000037.1:0-10866 GCA_964552715.1 uncultured Chitinophagaceae bacterium
AATAAGGGTTGTAACTCTTTCTTAAATTGGCTACTGTCTATTTACGGTTTAATAGATATGGGTTTGCTTTTTTGCAAAATGGTGTTGCAATTGGGTATCTACTTTGTTGGGTTGGCGCGTGTAAAAACTGTGATAGTATTTGAATTGTAGAAGGAGGAGGCGGATTTGTGTGAATTTGGCGCGGACGGGGTTCGTGACTTTTTTTGTGCTTTTGCTTTGAGGAGTTATCTAAATTTGGTGGTGTAGCGGAAAGAAATGAGGTTTTGGTGGATTGCCATGAATGGGAGTAGTGTTGCGAACCTACGGCTCGTTATATACATTGGGGTTTTAAGTTTACGAAGCTGTTACGTCTGTGAGGTATGGATAAACAGCCATAAAACTGACACCCCCCTTAGCCTTCCAAAACGAGTTCGGAACAGGCTCTCTTGAGAAGGGAATGAACAGCCGCTCCCTAAAAAGACTTAAGCCTAGAAGGATTAAAATTTAACCACTTGATCAGAAAAACAGAATTTTTGAAGAAGTCTAATTTTCAATCAATATTTTCACCCGCGCATGTCAACAATAGACCTTCCATACACACCTGCACAAATTGCCGAGCAGTTTGTAAACCATACCAACCGCAATATCTTTTTGACGGGTAAAGCAGGCACGGGCAAAACCACTTTTTTAAAACACATCATTGCCACTACCCACAAAAAAACTATTGTTGGGGCACCCACAGGCATTGCCGCACTGAATGCGGGGGGGGTTACGCTGCACTCGCAGTTTCAACTGCCCCTTGGAGGCTTTTTGCCAGCTTACAAAGATTTTATTGCAAACGATTCAATAAAGTTTGAAACCAAGTCAACCATTCTGCGCAACCTGCGCATGAGCGACATGAAACGCCAAACTATCAAAGAAGCCGAACTACTCATCATTGATGAAGTGAGTATGCTGCGTGCCGATGTGCTGGATGCTATTGACTTTATGCTGCAAAGCATTCGCAGAAAGCGGGTGCCTTTTGGCGGCTTGCAGGTGTTGTTCATTGGCGATTTGTTGCAGCTTCCTCCCGTTATTAAAAACGAAGAGTGGGAATTGCTGCAAGACTATTACAACAGCCCTTTCTTTTTTGATGCCGTGGTGCTGCGCGATGCACAGCCGATATATATAGAGTTGGATAAAATCTATCGTCAAAAAGATAAGAACTTCACCAACATTCTAAACAACCTGCGCTACAATCAAATTACCAACGATGATGCAGAAGTGCTGAATGATTATTACAAACCCGACTTTAAACCCGCACCCGATGAAGGCTACATCACACTTACCACGCACAATCGCCTTGCCGATGAAATTAATCAGCGCGAGCTCAGCAGACTGTATGAAGCCTCCTTTGCTTTTGAAGCAGTGATAGAAAATGAATATCCCGACAACATGTTTCCGGTGGATAAAAGAATTGTGCTTAAGAAAGGTGCACAGGTGATGTTTATCAAAAATGACATATCAGGACAAGGAAAGTTCTTTAACGGAAAGATAGGTGTGATTGAAAGCCTCACCGAAGAAAAAATTGTAGTAAAAACGGATACCGCCAGCATTGTAGTTGAGAAATACGAATGGCAAAACATTCGCTACAATGTGGACGAAAACACACGCGATATAAAAGAGGAGGTATTGGGCATTTACCGCCAGTATCCTTTGCGCTTGGCATGGGCAATTACCATACACAAGAGCCAAGGCTTAACGTTTGAAAAAGCAATTATTGATGTGCGCAATGTGTTTGCAGCAGGTCAGGCGTATGTGGCACTTTCTAGACTCACAAGCCTAGATGGATTGGTGCTCAGCTCACAATTTGGCAGGCAGGGGATTGACAACAACGAAGAGGTAATTCGCTTTGAAGGAACGAAACACCGCCAAGGCGAACCCACCGAGCTTTTGGAGGAATCTACCTTTGAGTATTTGAGAGATTACAGCATTGCAGTTTTTGATTTTTCATTGTTAATGAAGGAATGGCAAAACCATCTGGCATCTTACAACAAAGACGACACGCAATCTGAAAAACAACAACACTTAGAATGGGCAGAATCGCAATACGATAAGTTGACAACAATAAGTGAACCTGCTGCAAAATTCCGAGTACAATTGATACATCTGTTCAATGAACCAGAAGTAAAGTTTGAACATATTTCTAAACGATTAGAAGCCGCAAAAACCTACTTTGACGCGCCTTTAAAAGACTTATGCGGCAATGTTTTTTTACATAAAAAGAGAATGGCGCAAACCAAAGGAGCAAAAGCTTATGCCAATGAGTTAGAAGAGTTAGACTCCTTTTTGCTAAACCGCTTGAAAGATATTTACAAGGCAATGGTGATGGCGCAATCGGTAGTTGCAAAAGAGTTTTTTACAAAAGAAAAATGGCAACAAACCTTTGATTTGAAATGGCGGGTAACATTGGCGCAAACTGTAGTAGAAGCTCCTCCAAAAAAGAAGAAAGTAAAAGGAGAAACCTATCAGGTTACTTACACATTATACAATGCCGGCAAAACCATAGAAGATATTGCTATTGAAAGAAGTTTGTCAGTGGGAACTATTCAAGGTCACTTTGCGCGCCTGATAACAAATGGTTTGGTTGAAATACAAAGCGTAATGCCAGAAGAAAGGATTGAAAAAATACAACAAGCACTTAAAGACAATCCACAGAAAACTGTAGGTGAATTGATGGTAATTTTAAAGAATGAATATACCTACGGAGAAATGCGCATGGTGATGGCACTAAACGAAAAAGAGTAAATTCTAAAGTGTTAAGTAATCTATCGCAAGATAGACTTCAACTTCAATACAAATTTCTTTGTGGCAGTCATTTCGCCTTCATTCAACCATTCAATAACAGGATGAACAAATACTGACTTGAAGGTGTAGAACTCACTGAAAAACATCCAGCCGCGTTTGTCTTCACCAATCTTTTGATACATGGCTACGTTGCGCAAACCAGTTGGTATTTTACGATAGTCTTTTCTGTTTTTTTCAATCCATTTCATAACCAAAGCAGTAGAGCGCATCCATGTGTCGTGCAATAGCATATAGCCATTTTGCTCCAGCAATAAATCGGCATAATAGTAGTCCACAAACTCGCCATCAAATTTGTGGTCGCCATCAATAAATATGAATTGAAATTTTTTGCCCTCGGCATGAATTTTAGGCAACACATTGTGCGAATAGTCGCCATGAAACTCCAACAGATTTTCTAAACCAAGTCGTTTAATGTTTTCTAATCCACCGTTTCCGTAATGTTGTTGAAAAGGGTCCATACCAATATGCTTGCTTTGGGTAGCACTGATAATATGTGAAGCTGAACGGGCATAACCAAAGCCCGTCTCTAGCGTTCTTTTAAGCCCATTTTTCTTAATAAGTTCATACATAAAAAGGGCTTCCGATTCTTTCACGGGCGTGAAACTATCTTCTGCCGGAACTACAAGTTTGCTGTTAATTTCAGTCGGTGTTAAAGCCATTTTTTAGTAATGATTATGATGTGTTGGTGAAAGATAAAGCAAACCTAATGCGCTACTTTACTTTTTTATAAATCGTGCTGTTGATTTGAAGTTATCTGCGTTAATTACTGCCAAATAAATTCCTGAACTGAAACTACCAAGATTGATTTTTGCAGAAGTACCATTTACTTTTTGAGCGTAAACTAAAGTTCCCTGCGCATTAAAAACTTGTAGCGTAGCATCTTCTTTAACATCAGTAGTAATAACATTCAACACATCATTTGCAGGATTGGGAAATACACGTAATTGCATTGTAGTTATGGATAATTTTTTTACACCAGAAGGCGTATTCACTACTTTAATAGCAATGCCCGGGCGATACAATTCAATAACAGTACGCATAAAATCAACTTGCCCTTTGGTGAACATGTTCAGGCAAGCATCATCGCTATAATCCATATAATTTTCAATTTGGTCAGGATAGTCTTGGACGAGGTTTGGGTCGGGGCAGGTATTTGCGTTTACGTTACACGTTTGTTGCGAAGCTACTGTAGCATCGGGTGTATCATCAATACCATCCGAATCGCCTCCAACATCACCTGAACATCTTGGCGTGGAAGTGAATGGATTATTGCCTTGGTCATCGCCCCAAATGTGGCGCAAGCCAAGATAATGTCCCACTTCGTGTGTGGCACTTCTGCCACCATCAGCCTCTGCCGCAATAGGCGCAGGATTTTTGGGACCCGCAGCAGAGTAGTGCAATACAACTCCTTGCTTACTTGAATCTGCATTAGTATTGTTAACACCCCAGTTTGCCAACGGTGCTGCAGGAGGATAGGCGTAGCCCAATATTCCAATACCGCCAAGAAGATTACACACCCAAATGTTTAAATATCGCTCGCTATCCCAAGCATTCACACCACCTGATGATGCATACTTTACTTCATCATTAAAATTGAATCCACCAAAAAAACTTGGTGCTGGAGTTCCTGCAACTCGGTTGATTCCATTTGTTGGATTTCCATCGGGGTCTGTATCAGCTAATACAAACTCAATGCCGGCATCTGACGCAAAGGGTTGAAATATACTTCTTGTGTTAGCTGTATCTGGATTTAGCCTTCTAAAATCTTCATTTAATGTTTGCAATTGTGCAAGTATTATCGAGTCATCTAAATTTTCTTCGGGCTTTGTGTAAACCACATGAAATACAGTTGTGATTCTATAAACTGTGTCAGACACACCACGAGATGCTGAATTATTTTTAGAAACCAACTTTGCATTATCAAATGCTGCCTTCACCCTATCAGCATAACCTGGATGGGCATGATTCATTTCGCGAATCACATCGGTTGTTACACATTTTTGAAACTGTTGGGCAATCGCTGCGTTGGTAAAAAGCACGACAATAACGAAGAGTATTTTTTTCATTTCTTTTAAAAAAACAGATGATTAATTAACGAGCAATAATAAAACTATGTTGCTGATTGGCAGTTGCTGAAAACAAACGAATAAAGTAAGTTCCACGTGCCAACTCAGAAGTGTTTAAGGAAATAATTCTTTGCAAAACAGCAGTAGTGAATACTTTTTGACCAACTGCATTATACACTTCCATCTGTGTGAAAGGATGCACCACTGGTAACGAAACAATTGCTTCGTTCACCGCAGGATTTGGAAATACTTTTACTTCCACTTTTTCAACAGCATTTGCAATTCCACTTACAGTATTTGGACTTTGCGATACGTTGATGTTATCTAAGTAAAGTGCATTACCCCAACCCGAAATATTTTCAAACTTAAAGCGAACTTTGTTTTGACCTTGTAATGCAGGCAAATCTGTTTCAACTGTTTTCCATTGTGTAGGACCCGGAGTGAACAAAGTTGTTTTATCAGGAGCGGTAGCAAGTTCTACACCTCCACTTTTAAAAAATTGATTCCATGAAATGCCACAGTCAAACGAATAATAAGCAGCTAAAGAATCTGCCCTATTGGCACTATGGCGGCAATAAGCCAAATCAAACGAAACAAGAGGCAAACCTATTGTTGTTACATTATAATCTTCGGTAATTAAAGCATCTTTTGTGCGGTTAGGATTGGACGAATAATTCAAGTTATTGATATAAGCTGCAAAACTTCCGTTGCCATAACCACTGTTTGTAATAGAAGCCCAAGTATTGACTGTTCCTCTATTTTCAATGTTCCAATTAATGGGTGGATACAAGCCATCTTCAAAATCTTGCATCACGGGAGTAACCGTTGCTACACCACCATCATAAGCATAGAAGTTGATGGTGTTTCCATCATTATTAGCATCGTCATCTATTGATTGACCATTAGGTTTTTCAAATGAAATTGAAAGTGTATGAAATCCATCAGCTACAGTTAATTCTGGCAAAGTAATATAAGCTGTTTGCTGAATACCTAAACTACCACTCCATGAAATTGATTGCATAGAACCGTTATCAAGCTTATAGAAAACGGTGGCATTATTAATTGAAACAACTCCTTCGTTTTTCACCTGAATTATTGGCTTGAATTTTAAGCCGCAGATGGTATCAATTGGTAGAATCACCTTTGCAAGCGCACCATCAAGATTCAAAAAACAATTTGAAATAGCAGTCTGGAATGAGCC
This sequence comes from uncultured Chitinophagaceae bacterium, assembly GCA_964552715.1. GTDB lineage: Bacteria > Bacteroidota > Bacteroidia > Chitinophagales > LD1 > UBA7692. The sequence continues at coordinate 6,094 of CAZKHZ010000037.1, forward strand.
TCTGTTTCCTGATCCGCTAGTGGTCAATACACCATACATTCTATCTGCCTGACCAATGGTAAACATATTTTTACAGTCATCATCCACATAGTCCATGTAGTTATTAAACATATCCTGAGAACCACAACTAGATTTCGGATGGCTTGGGCAACCAAAATATCTGTCGCCTTGGTCAGGTGTATCATCAATAAAATCTGTGCTGCTAAAAGAACCATTCTCACAACCACCGTTGTCGTTACCCCAGTTGTGTAACAATCCAAGCCAATGACCCACTTCATGCACTATTGTTCTTCCATCACGATAGTTTGAAAGCAAAACACCGGTTGTTCCAATCGTATTAAAGCGAGCAGCTATACCATCAGTATTATTGTTTGTGCCGAATGGCAAGGTTGCATAAGCCAATACCCCTTCACTTGCTAATGTTCCACCAAAACGGCAAGTCCATATATTCATATACTTTGCCCTGTTCCATATAGTAGAGGGTTTTAACTGCCCTTCAATTTCATTTTCTGTATCCCAAGTAACTTTATTGAATTGTAATCTGTCAATACCAGTTGTAGGATTTCCCTGAGGGTCAAATTTTGCCATACAAAACTGTATGTAGGTATTTGCGGCAAGTGGTTTAAATACATCAGGGATGTTTGAGGTGTCACGGTTGCTTAAGCTAAAGTCACGGTTCAAAGCGTCAATTTGTGAGAGGATTTGTTCATCAGTAATGTTTTCGCCCGAGCCATAAGCATCGCCATCGTGAATGATGTGAAAAACAACTGGAACATAAATTACTTTTTGCCCAGCACGCGATGCTGGTGTTCCTTGTTGTTGCATTTGTCGTAAATGTTCAAACATCGCGTCATATTCCTCCTGCAGTTCGGGGTTATTTTTTACACGAGCTTCTAAAAATGATTGTGTGCCGCATAAATTTTGTCCCATAGCAACAATGCCAGAAAACATTGCCGCTGCCATTAAAACTTTCTTCATCTACGAATTTTGGTTTATATTTTTTTTAATCAAAAGCGGTCAAAGGTAGAAGATTGTAGTTTGTATGCAAATGGTTGGCAGTAGTAATTATTTAGTGTAATCCAGATGTTTTAAGCTACCAAACTGATAGTCAAAACATTTGTCTTAAGCTGACCTACAAGCGGCTCTTTATTTTTAACAAAAGTTTTTTTTGAAAAAGTTTTTGAAATTTCAAAAAACAGTTCTTATACTTGCATTGCCTACGCGTAGGGGTGCGCGTAGGTCATAGTGGTTTTAGGGTTAGCCGTCTTGTGAGGAAACTTACAAGGCGGTTTTTCTTTTTAGAACATTCGCTCTCCGTAAAATTAATATAGTGTAGCGCAATCAGGCGAGCATAGCCAGCTTCAATCCCATTTCTAAATCGTTTGCAACTATTGTATCCTTTATAAGTTGAGGTAAGTTATTTTCTACAATTGCTTTTTGTACTTCAGGCAATTGCTTTGTTGCAACTAAGGCTTCATCGGTTGGCAACTCTACATTATTTGCAAGCAATGCAATTTCGTTTCCTGTAAGAAAATTAGACAAGCGAATTTTTTCGGGCAGTTTGTTTACGCCAAGCACTTTGTTTGCGTCAGGCATTTTTGGCATTTCGATAATTGCCGATGGCACCATGCGCGCCCAATAGTTTTTGCCCATGCGCGCAATCTGGTCGAATTTAAAAGGAGAGATTCCTCCATTTTCATCCATCACACTTTCGTCTATATGCAAAGCAACTACTTCGCAAATTACCAAATTGCCTGCTCCCCCACCCTGCCCGGTTTCAATTATCTGCTTCACTTTGCATTCTATATGTGCCTTGCTTTGTCCTACTCTTGGCGGTTGTACTACACTGCTGGGCACTTGGGTAAATCCTGCGCGCTCAAACTCATTTACGCCTTTCTCAAATTCGGCTGAGGCAAGGTTGCATTGATGAATCATATCATAGCTCACAATATTTACCACACACTCGCCTACTTCATAAAGGTTATCTAAGGTGTGTTTGGTTTTGCCGGTGCGGCCGCTGCGTGCCGGAGAAAAAATTAAGGTAGGCGGATTGGAACCAAACACATTAAAGAATGAAAATGGCGCAAGGTTCACATTGCCTTCCTTATCTATAGTAGAAACAAATGCAACGGGGCGGGGCGCCACACAACCCAACAAATATTCATGCAATTTAGGTGAAGGTATTTCAGACGGAATGATGTTTATCATATTTGCAAAATAAAGTGGCGAAAATGCACATATTTAGCCATCGAATTGTTCATTCATTCAATACATCTTTACAAATAAAATATAAAGCATGCCACATTATACCAAGCGCGGTGAAGTGCCGCACAAACGCCACACTCAATTTCGCAAAGCCGATGGTGGTTTATATTCCGAACAGTTGGTAAGCACCGAAGGTTTCAGCGATGTATATTCTTTAATCTATCATCATCATCCGCCTACGGTGGTTTCAAAAATTGATGAGCCTATTGATGTGGCACCTAAAGTGGCGCAACAAAAAAACATGCAGCATCGTTGTTACAATGGTTTTAATGTTGTGGCTGAAGATGATTTTTTGAAAAGCCGAAAGCCTGTTTTGATAAATAATGATTGTCATATTGTGTTGGCTGCTCCGCGCAAAAGCATGGAGACTTATTTCTACAAAAACTCGGGTGCCGATGAAATGATTTTTGTGCATGAGGGCAGAGGAATTCTCAAAACAATTTTTGGCGAACTCACTTTTGCCTATGGCGATTACATTATCATTCCGCGCGGCACTATTTATCAGATAAGTTTTGAAACCGAACAGAATCGTCTGTTTATAGTAGAATCATTTTCGCCCATTGTTTATCCAAAACGGTACCGCAACAATTTCGGGCAATTGCTTGAAAATTCGCCCTATTGCGAGCGTGATATTCGTGAGCCGCAAAATCTTAAAACGCATGATGAGAAGGGTGACTTTTTAGTGTATATAAAGAAGGATGGATTGCTGTATCCTTATCATTATATGTATCATCCGTTTGATGCCGTTGGGTGGGATGGCTGCCAGTATCCATACATATTTTCTATTCATGATTTTGAACCGATAACAGGGCGCGTGCATCAGCCACCTCCTGTGCATCAAACATTTGAGGCGCGCAATTTTGTGGTGTGCAGTTTTGTGCCGCGCAAATACGATTACCATCCGCTTTCTATACCTGCGCCCTACAACCACAGCAATGTGGACAGCGATGAGGTGCTGTATTATGTGGATGGCGACTTTATGAGCCGCAAACATGTAGAGCGGGGGATGATTACGCTGCACCCCATTGGCATTCCGCACGGGCCTCATCCAGGCACAGTAGAAAAAAGTATTGGCAAAGACGAAACGCACGAATTAGCCGTGATGGTAGATACTTTTAAACCGCTTTGGATTTGCGAAGATGCCTTGCCGATTGAAGATAAGGAGTATCATAAAAGTTGGATGGAGTAGGGTGGTTTGATTTTGATACGTTATATAGATATACTTTTCATGTTTTAATAAAAACAAAAAGCGCGAACTCTCATTCGCGCTTTTGCTTTTTCGCATTATGCATCCAAAAAATTTTTTAATGCAAAACAATTTGATTTTAGAGATTGCTTCACTCGTTCCTCGTTCGCAATGACGGTGTAGCTAGGGTAAAAACGGTTGCCATTGCGAGGCACAAAACAATCTCTCATTTCTAATATTTCATTTCTTGATTCTTGGTTCTCGAATCTATTGTTCTCTTAAATATTATCCTCCAATATCACATCGGGTAGCGTAAAGGTTTGGTCTTCGGCATCTTCCGAAATTTCAAATTCTATGCGGTTTTTCTGCTTACCCGGATATTGAATAACAATATGCACCAAGCCTACAAGTTGTGTGGTGATTAAAATTCTACCCTCCACGTTTGCGGTGGCATCGCCCCCGCTTTCTTCCACCACTGCCACTGCTTCGGCAAGGGGCAGGTTATTAATGTCTTTAACCAAAAAGGTAAGCATGTTTGGCGCGCCCCGCGAAATATACACCACCCCAAATTCGCGCAAACGGCTACGCTTGGCGGGTGCTTCCATGTAGCTGAAGTTGGCTTCAAGAAAATCCCAAGCGCGCTTAATGAAGGTGTCCACTGTTGGGTTTAGTAAATTTAATACTGCACGCGCCTCGCTGAGTAATTGATTCTTTACTGAAACATTGGTGCGGGCGGTTACTAAAAGGGCTTTTTGCGCGGCTACTTCGGTTGAAAGAGGATTGGTCATGCCCGATGATGCGGGATTTGCTGCCAGGCGGGCTATTTCACCATTCACCACGCTGTTTGCCCAATTCATGGCATCCTCATCAGTGTAGATAACAGGTAAATTATTGCCGGTTTCATCCAGATTATAAAAATTTAAATCGGCTTCTTCGTAGGAGCCGTTTCCAAACACCACCGAGCGGTTTACGCTGATGCGCACCACCTTCAAAAAATCGAGGGTAACGGTGCTTAATCTTGTAAACTCTTTTTTTCTGTAACCAATAAACAACAGTGAAGCGCCTTCGGCTCCCTCCACGGCAAGGTACTTGATGCTGTAATTGCCTTTCAGTAAAGGCAGGTCGGTGGTAACATCGGCAGGTAGCACAACCGTGCCCACTGGGGCACCATCAATACCTATTTCTAAATTTGCAAGTGCATTTTGGCGGCTTACATTGCTGTTGGGCAAAAGTCTGGAAATTACTGACATACTTCATTTATTTAATGTGATATAAAACGTTGATTTACATTGTAGAAGAGGCTTGCAAGAAATCTTGTAAGG
>CAZKHZ010000037.1:10966-22843 GCA_964552715.1 uncultured Chitinophagaceae bacterium
GGCTTGCAAGATTTCTTGTAAGGGGTTCTGCATGTGCAAAGAGGCTTGCAAGAAATCTTGTAAGGCTCATTGCGTTACTCAAAAGGCTTCAAAAAAATCTTGCGCAGCATTTTTACTTCTACAAAATGTTTCAAAGAACATGATGCAAAGGTATGGGGCAAGCAAAGCCCCTGTTTGTAGTTTTGTTTGTACTAAAGTACTTGCACAAACGCCAAAAAAAATTATAATTACTCGTTTGGTTTAAGCACCACCCACGAAGCCTTGGTTTTTAGCTTCTGCTGCTCATATTCATCCAGCATAAATTTTCCGCGAAATCGCCCGTGAATATCAAAGCCATTCAAGAGTGCGCCATATATTAGGCACTTGCAATTGGGCAAACCTAATTTATCGGTGATGCCACTACATCTAGCATTTATATCCGAACCCGAATAGCCTGTGTAGTCTGCTATGTCAGCTATGGTGAAGCCAAAAATTTTTAGAAAAATAATGCAGACTTCCTTGTGCGAAAATTTTACTGTGCCGTTGATAATGATGTAATCTTCCATTGTCAGATTTTTTTGTGATGACACAAAGCTAACAAGCTCAAACGAAAGATTTGTCACAGAATTGTCATATTTTGAAGAGAGGGGGGAGAATAGGAAATTTCGAAAAGAAACGTAGTAATGAATGATGCTACTGCGTAGGCTGAATCTCGGGCACGTCTTCTTCTTTAATTTCTATATCGGGCGGCTGCATTATCATAACTGAATATATTTTCGTTTACTTTGAATAAAATTCTGCTTTATGAAATCACCTTTATTCATCACAATTTTTCTTGCTGCCTTTTGGTGCAATCTATGTGCCCAACAAAATTTCAGGTTTGCCGATTCTACAGCGCAATGGAATGAACTCTATTTTAATTACGGTTTTGGACTTTATGAAATATTTAATACTGTTGTTTACAAGGCGGATAGGGATACCATCATTAACAATACCAATTATCAAAAAATCACTTCGGCTGATTCAGTAAAAACCTATTTTTTAAGACAGGATTCTGCAAAGTCAGTTTACATAAGAAGGTACAGAGACTCCATTGATTACAAGATTTATGACTTCGGTAAAAATGCAGGAGACACCTTTCGTATTAAAGACGCAGAATATTATTTTAATGATATTCATGTCAAGATTGATTCAACCGACACTGTGATGCTTGGGGCAAAATTGCGTAAGAGATTGTATGTGTCTGTATCAGGATGGTCACCAGATATTTGGATTGAAGGAATAGGCTCATTGAACACGCATCTGTGGTCGCCAAGTGTGCAGTTGGATTGGTTGGATGGGGAAGGAAGGAATTTATTATGCTACTTCGAGAATGATAGTTTGCTCTTTCACAATAACAAATGGCCTGACACCTGCCATATCCATAGGGTAACATCAATAAATGAAATTGCGAAAAGTGATTTCAAAATATACCCCAACCCTGTTACACAAAACTACATAACAATAGAAAGTGAAAACTTGCATGATAATGCTACGTTCCAACTTTTTGATTTGACAGGCAGACTATTACTGCAACAACAACTGACTGGTAAAATTACTTCTATAATACTTCATAAACTAAGTAAGGGAATGTATCAATGCAGCGTTACAAGCAACCAAACGATAGTCCGTTTATCAAAGCTGATTGTTCAATAAAGCTTGACTGTGGAATGCGTTACTTACCTATACTTTAATTGCTTGATTTTAGATAAGTATTTTATATGTTCCTTATCTTAGCTTTATAATACAACAAAGGTTTTACATAGATACTTCTGTAATTGGCAACTACCACGATGATGAATTTAAGGAAGCAACACTCAATTTTTTTGGAAGAATTGAGGCAAAAGAATTCCTCATTTATTTTTCAGAAGTAAATGAAACCGAATTGATTTTAGCTCCTCAAGAAGTAAAATAAGTTAAGCTAAAAATTCCACAATCATGTTTACATTACATAGAAATTGACGAAGAAGTAGCATTGCTGGCGCAGACATACATTTCTGAAAAAGCACTTGGTAAAGCAAGTTCAAATGATGCGTATCACATAGCACTTGCTTCTATAAATCGTCCTGACTGATTGGTGAGTTGGAACTTTAAACACATTGTAAACTTTGATAAAATCAAACAATTCAATTCAATAAATTTAAAACCTGATTATCCATTAATAGATATCCGCACACCATTAGAATTTATGAAAACATAAAACATATAATGGTCTTATTTTTACCTGAAAAGATAAAATGACATGAGTAAAACTAAAACAGAAAAGAAATTTGACACTGTAGCATTCTTCCGCGCTGTTAAAGAAAAATTGGCTGCAAAAATGGAAGGCATGACATTATCCGAAAAGAAAATGTTTATGCAGCAGGTGCGCGAAGGCAAAATCAAAATTGCCTAAACATGACCAATAATCCGTTGTAATAATTATACAATTTTGTAAAAAGTTACAATAAAGAAATTGCCAGATGCTAAACAATAACCTTCAAAAGTTTAGAATGTCAAATCCTACGGAGTAGGCTGAATCTCGGGCACGTCTTCTTCTTTAATTTCTATATCGGGCGGCAGGGCTATTATTTTAGACTTCTTCTTCCTTTTTGGAAAAGTGAACAAATCTTTTGCGTTATCAAAGTCCTTTCGATAGGTGATGCCCACGCCTGTGCGGTTGCGGTTGCGTAGGTTAAAATTATCGTAGTCTGTGCGGTTAAAAGCGCGTACGCGCCAGCGACCATCTTTGGTCAATTTATACTCCAACTGAAAGTCACCTGCTACGTTTGCCGTAGCCACGCGGCTAATGCCGTTGCCTGTGTTATCGGTAACGGTGGTGTTGCCAAAATCTACATTGCCTCCAGCACTTACCGAAAATCGGTCGTTGAAAAAACGCTTGGTTAAAGCAAGTTGCAATTCGCGTCTGGTATCGGCATTGTCCGCTGCCGATTGCGAACCTGCAGCACCCTGCTGACTATATTGGCGGTAGCGGAAATTAATGTCAAGGTCGTTCACGAAATTGGAAACAAAATTGTTGAGATAGCGTGATAGCTGCGAAGACAAAAACTCACCCACTGTGTTTGCCACACCGCCCCCAATATCGTTACCGCCCACCGAGTTGTTGATGGTGTTGCTGGGTGGCAAAAAGCGGTTTAGCATCAGCAAGCCAAACACTTGTTTATACATCTCGGTTTCATTGGTGCGAATAATCTGCAGGCGGTTATCTACCATGGTGCGAATAATAGGGTCGGGGTCTTGCACGCGAATATCAAAAGCTATATTTGGCGCAGAAAGCACCCCCGTAAGCTTCAACAGCAACTTAGCCGAAACACTTGTGCGAGCGCGGGTTTCAGCCTCACTTTGGGTTACATCGCCCGAAGCTGTTCTTTCAAAAAAATCACTTATTAAATCGTAAGTAGAAGTGCGCACATCATACACCGCATCCATGTTTAAGCCCGCCTGATAAATGTCGCCAGTAAAATTAATGGTGCTGCCAGGGTCTAACTTAAATCGCTTATTTACGATGCTCTGCAAGGTGAACAAATAATCTCCACGCGTAACTTCATAAGTGCCATACATGCTTACACCGCCCGTTTTGGCAATCTCCAATTTGATATTTCCTCTACCCACACTTGTAAGAATATCACCCGCCACAGGGTCTAGCACAATATCAATAGCTGCATCGGGTGTAACATCGGCTTCCAGAATAAATGTCATACCGTTTAGTTTCAATTTAGGCTTTTTAACTGCCACCAAACTGTCGGCATTTTTATCTACAAAATGAAAGAACGAATAGCGACCGGTTTCTTTAGTGCTGCGAATAGGTAAATGCAAATATGTGCCCGGCATAGTGCGCACATTGGCGCGAATAATCATATCATTAAACTGCCCCCTAAAAGTTACATTGCCATCGGCAAAAGCTTTGCCATAAAACACAGGATTCTGCTCTATTGTGGTATTCAGCATCATCATATTTGGTGTAGTCACCTTGCACTCAATACCAAACTTTTTAAAGTAGGTATGGTAAATTCTGCCGTTGGCAACTCCCGAATTTTTTGCCGAACTATTCAAGTCGGTAATGGTAATAAAATTGAGGTTGATGTTGTTTTCGGTAAGCGTTATATCCTGATTTTTTAAGCCGTAGCGTGTATTCAAATAGCTTACAGTTATGGCTGCTGTATCAATGCGCAACTTGCCGGTAAGCGCCAATTGCGGCACCAAGCCCTGCAATTGTAATTTGCCGGATGCACTCCCAACCGCATCGCTCACATAGGTTTTAAAGAAAGGGTAATTTAAAAATTCAAGTCCTAACTTTCGTAAATCAATGTTCATGTTTAAGTCAGGCTTAGCCTTGTCAAGAGAGTAGAATCCGTAAGCGCGCACATCATTGCCTTTACCATTAATAGTGGCATTAATAAGGATTCTATTTTTTGCATTATCCAATTCGCTTTGCAGGTTCATGTCACCAATAGGTATCTCGCCCATTATCACATCGCTCAACTTTACATCGGCAATAACCGATGGAATGGCAAAAATATTTTCAACCGTTGCATAGCCATTGATAGTAGCACTAATGCCTGAATTTTTGGGTAGAATGGCACGCGTAAAATCACTCAAAGAGATTTTATTGAAAGTGGCTTTGATGGAAGTAGCTGAGTCTTGATTGAGGTAAGCATCTAATGCAATGCTTTGCTGATTATTATTGAATGAGAAATTCTGTGAAGTGATTTTGTTTCCCTTAATAAGTATCGAATTATCTTTTGAAAAATTCCACTTATTGTTAGCCAACCATACTTCAGATGGATCCACCTTTACCTCAACTCCATCAGCCAATGGGTAAATATGTGCGGTAATGTTTGCGCGGTTCAGATGGTTCTTATCCCAAGCAAAAACATCCAGCTTCAAGTTATCCTTTTCGTTGTGCAAAAGCACATTTAAGGTGTCTGCAATCAAACTGTCTTTTTGATAAATATTATCGCTTATCAAGGTAATATCAAGCTCTCGTCCGATGATACCGGTGGTAAACTTTGTACGCTGCAAAGTGGTGTTGCCCCACTGAAACTGAGGTATAAATCCGTTCATGGATATTTGGCTCAACTGGCTATTTACTGCGCCTTGCAACTTTGCGTTTCGGATAAGCTTAAAACTAGGATGAATAATTTGTGTGAGTGCACCAGGCTCAAAAATCTTTACATCAAAACTAAAATCCTGCGAGGTGGCTCTGGCAACACTAAATGGACGATTTTGCGTAAAGGCAGTTTGAACAATATCTCGGAGCGTAGGATACAATGTAGAGTAAGTATAATAGCCCGAAATTTCAGCTTCCATAAACTTGCTCTTCAACAACAAAGACTTTTTTCTTTCGCCCTCCACATAGCCCTGTAGTTGAATAAAATCAAGAAAAACAGATGTGTCTTTGTTAGCAATTCTGGTATTTCGCAGCAGAATACTGCCTGCAATGTCATCAATGTTTTTGCCATTGAAATTGCTAGATATATCGGTACTGATTACCAATTCATTTTTTGTAATATTCAATGCCATCAGGTTGGCATTGCGAACGTTTGCAACAAAGTTAAACTCTGGTGGTTCGTTGTTCAGGTTCATCATGCCATCAAAATCAAAATCAATATTCTTATCCTTCAAACTAAGCTGCCCAATAAATGTTTTACCCTTCACCAAACCATTTACCTGCGCGTTTCGATAGTCATAATTTTTTAATGAAATATGTTCAATAGCACCTTGAATATCAGCATCTAAAGTAGCAAGTGTCAAGCCTTTGCCCTTAATAGTGGCACTGGCAGTAACGGTTCCTAAATTGGCTTCGTTGCGTGTAAACTTGCCCAAATTAAAATTACTCAAAGCAATGTCTCCTTTGTAGGAGGCATCTTTTGTTTTTGGATTGTATTTGAAATTTAGATTGGAGGTAGCACTGCCAATATCTGTATTGAATTTGCCATTGGCAACAATGTCGGTTAAAAATCCATCAAGATTGCCCGAGAAAGTAATGTTGCCGAGTGTAGAAAGATTTTCGGGTATTTTAAGCGAAGGGTAAAACGCAACAATATCAGGCAATGAAACACCTGCTTTGTTTACACGAAGATTCAGCGAAGTCTCGAAAATTTGTGGCAAACCAAAGGTTGAAAAATTACCTTTGAAATAAGTATTCTTTCCGGTGCGTAATTCAATATCTCTGCCGCGCATGTTATTTACCCTGCCGTCAATATTTCCACTGAAATAGATGGTGTTGTGTTGAATGTTATCCAACTTTTTTGCAAAGTAGTTCAAGTCGCGCAGCGAGAGTTTGGTGTTACGAAAATCTCCCTTCAATCGAACCTTCTCTAGGAATTTTTTAAAGTCTCTAAAGTGCTCATACTTTAATGAGAGGAAGTTGCTGACAACACTTTCAGATGTTTGCAAGAGCAGCTTGTTGCATACGATTTCATTCACAGTAACTTTGGCTTCGGTGCGCAGGTTTACTACTTTCAACCCACACTTTTCATTTGCCGAAAGGGAGCGAATGGAGGCAAAAATAGAATCGCGAATTAATGCGCCTTTTACAATGTTTACATTAATGTTTGTAATGTCTAAATGGTTGAAATCAATTCCTTTTTCGGCAAATGGCTTTTGAATGTTACTCAATTTAAAGGCTGCATTGGTAAGCAACAGTCTTCCAAATTGGATGGTGAAACCTTCGGGCAAAAAGTGAAAAGGCTTTAAAGTATCGTTTACCACTTTAGGTTTGGGATTGACGATAATTTCAACCACTGGATTCACCATAGTTATTTCATTCACATCTACCTTACTAGTCTTCAAACCAAGGTCATTCAATTTTATAAGGCTTCGCTCCACATCTACATTTATGTCGGTGCGCGACTTTTTATCAATATAGTCAAAATGGGTATTCACTATGTTGATTTCATTCAACACAATTTGCCAGTCTAAAGGAGTTTTGGGATTGTCGGCTTTCTTAGTAACGCCCAGCCTGAACACCTTTGATATGTTCATTTTACCCGCTGTATCTTTTTCTAGATGCACATGAGCATTCTCTAACGAAACGCCTTTTATCAAAACCCTTTTGTTGAATAATTGTCTGCCGCTGTAGTGCACATCTAGCACACCGGCATATATCATTGTGTCCTTATTAAAGTCGAGAATCAATACTTCCTCAAGTCTTATAAAACGACTGAAAGTGATGGAAAGGGCTTTGATTTTAACCACTGTGTTGTACTCTTTAGAAAGAGCTTTTGCTGCCTTTTGTGCAAAATAGGTTTGCACACTTTGCAGCCTGAATGCCAGCACTGTGCTGACAAGCAACACAACGATAAACAGTATTAAAACAATAAGTGCCTTGGCAACCTTCTTTAGCAAACTATTTATTTATTGATTACAAGTATGGAATGAATAATGCGCATTACTACTGGCAGATACATTATTGTTTACGTTAGTTTTATTCATTTCCAATACATTAACTCTTGGTTTGTTTAATTATTGTACCCGATGCAAGACAGGTGAAAGATGCTTTAGTTTATTCGCATTTTTTTACTTTTCGCTAGTGCATTCATCCTCTATATATTTTTCATTTAAGTATTAAGCATTTTGTTTCACCTTCGCATCGTGTCTGTTATCATTCTTGGCATCGAATCATCTTGCGATGATACTTCTGCTTCCATTTGCGAAAATGGTAAAATTCTATCCAACATCATTGCTTCGCAAAGTATTCATGAAGCTTGGGGTGGCGTTGTTCCTGAATTAGCATCGCGTGCGCATCAGCAAAACATCGTTCCGGTGATTGATGCCGCAATAAAACAAAGCGGTAAAAACTTGTCTGATGTTAGTGCCATTGCATATACAAAGGGTCCAGGATTGATAGGTTCTTTGCTAGTGGGCAATGCCTTTGCAAAAGGGCTTTCGCTTACTTTGAATATTCCTCTAATAGAAATCAACCACATGGAAGCGCACATTCTTGCGCACTTTATAGATGAAGCTCCGCGCTTTCCTTTTTTGTGTTTAACGGTTTCGGGCGGGCACACACAATTGGTTTTGGTGCGAGATTACAACGCCATGCAAGTGATTGGCGAAACGATTGATGATGCTGCAGGTGAAGCCTTTGACAAAACTTCTAAAATGCTTGGCTTGCCTTATCCTGGTGGTCCATTAATGGATAAACTGTCGAAACAAGGTAATGCGCTTGCGTTTAAATTTGCTTCACCAAAAGCACCTGATTTGAACTTTAGTTTCAGCGGTTTAAAAACTTCAGTACTGTATTTTTTGCAAGCAGAACAAAAAAAGAATGCCGCATTTATTGAAGAAAACCTGAATGATTTATGTGCTTCCATTCAGCATAGTATTGTAGAAATATTGATGAAGCGATTAAAGGAAGCCGTTGCACAAACGGGGGTTTCAGGCATAGCGCTTGCAGGCGGGGTGTCGGCTAATTCATACCTTCGCGAACGCTTTAAGCAATATGCCGAGGAACAAAACTTGCACTACTTTATTCCAAAGTTTGAGTATTGCACAGATAATGCAGCCATGATTGCCATTGCTGGTTTCAAAAAATTTGAACGCAAAGAATTTTCAAGTTTAGAAAATGAGCCTGTGGCACGATGGAAGATTGGTAGTTGATTATTTGACCCCGCACTTAATCCTACAAAGTATCACCCTTACTAATTTTTTACCTTTGTGCTTATGAATATCACCCGCTTTAATGTGCGCGTTTACGGTTTGTTGATTAATGAAAACAATCAGGTGCTTGTGAGCGATGAATTGATTCGCAAAGGCACTGCGCGGGTAACAAAATTTCCCGGTGGGGGGCTCGATTTTGGCGAAGGATTGCGTGTTGGTTTGCAACGTGAGTTTATGGAAGAAGCAGGGGTAGAAGTTAGCATTGGCGAGCATCTTTACACCACCGATTTTTTTGTTCCTTCTGCCTTTGATAACAACAGTCAGGTAATTGCAATTTACTATCTAGTACATTGTGCTTCATGGCAAAGCATTAAAACTTCCAATAAAAAATTTGACTTTAATGTGCCGCCTGGCATGGAAGCCGAATGCTTTAGATGGGTAAACATTACCGACCTGAAAAATGAAGTTGATATTACTTTGCCAACCGATATGGTACTAATAAATATTTTGATAGCACGACTAGAAAACCACTAATCCAATTTTATTTCCTCTTCCTGCTCGTCAAATAGTTTATAGTCGGTAAACGAAAGTGACTCGTTGCTGTAAATCTTGATGAACGATTTGAATTTCCACCACCATTTGAAACGGATGGATGGAAAACCCTTCTTTAAATATGCTTCTACTATTGGATGAACATACAGCTTGAGGCTACGATGTGTTTGCGTAAGCGTTTGTAAATCGCCTTCAATTTCATCTAACAACATCAACGAAGATTGAATAGCACCCGAACCAGCACAGGTAGGGCAAACCTCGGTGGTTACAATATTTATTTCGGGGCGCACACGCTCGCGTGTTATCTGTAAAATATTGAAGCGAGAGAGTGGAAGAATAGTATGTGTAGCCCTATCTGTTTCCATAAATTCGCGCATTTTTACAAACAACTCTTGTTTGTGATCTGCAACTTTCATGTCAATAAAGTCCACCACAATAATTCCACCCAAATCGCGTAGGCGAAGTTGACGCGCAATTTCTTTGGCAGCTTCAATATTAGTGCTTAGCGCGTTTTTCTCCTGTGTACCTTCATTAGTATTGCGGTGTCCACTGTTAACATCCACAACATGCAAGGCTTCTGTTTTTTCAATAATCAGGTAGCTACCATTGGGCATATTCACTGTTCTGCCAAAGGAAGTCTTAATCTGTTTGGTAATTCCGTAGTAATCAAAAATTGGTAAATTTCCGGTGTAGGTAGATACCATGCCTTTTCTATCGGGCGCAATGCGAGCAATGTAATCTTCAAGTTCGCGCGTAAGCGTTGGGTTATTTGTAACTACTTTATTGAAATCGGGATTCAGCAAATCGCGTAAAATGCCTGTGGTTTTATCTACTTCACTCAACACCTTTTTTACTGGTTGAGCGCCTCGCAAATTCTGCGACATTTCTTTCCATTTGTCCACTAAAATGGTTAAATCCTGATGAAGTGTAGCTGTATCTTTACCAGCAGCTTGGGTGCGTACAATCACACCAAAGTTTTTAGGTTTTAGTCCTTCAACCAACACCCTTAATCGCTTGCGTTCATCGGCACTATCAATCTTTTTTGAAACCCCAACAGTATCGTTGAAAGGTGTTAGCACTAAATACCTTCCTGCAATAGAAATTTCGCAAGTAAGACGTGGTCCTTTGGTAGAAATTGGTTCTTTTAGAATTTGAACTAAAAGAAACTGCTTTCCCGAAAGCACTTCTTTCACGTTTCCAGTCTTTATAATTTCCGGCTCTAAAGAAAAGTTATTGAGCGTGCCATCGTTTGAACCTGCAATAGCGTGTGCAGTATATTTCATTAACGAACGCAGATTAGGACTTAAGTCAGTGTAATGAATAAAGGCATCTTTTTCGTGTCCCACGTCAATGAAGGCTGCATTTAAGCCTGGCATTACTTTTTTAATTCTGCCTAAGTAAACATCACCAACATTAAATTGGTTGGTTACCCTTTCCTGATGTATTTCAGTAAGGACTTTATCTTCAAGTATAGCTACATCTGTGCTACCCTGTGATGTATGAATAATTAATTCTTTGTTCACAAAAACTCACGATTTAGACAAACACAAAACGAACCATAAATCGGTTCGATAGTGAAGTGCCGGATTATCAATAATTCTCGCACAGAAACTCAGCCACAGGTAAACAAGGGGCAAGCAGAAAACATGGCTGCGTCAAAACAATTCAGGGAGTTGTTCATCAACTCCCTGAAAAGGAAAGACTATTTCTTCTTGTGACGGTTTTTGCGTAAGCGTTTTTTACGCTTATGTGTGGCAATTTTGTGACGTTTACGTTTTTTTCCGCAAGGCATACTTTGCTTTATTTAAAGTGAAATAATTTAATTAGCTCTTAAGTTCTTCAATATACTTTTCAATCTCTTTTTGTATCTCCTCATTATCAATCAACTTCCTACATTGTTTAAAGAGAGCTACAGCCTTTTCTTTGTTGCCGGTGCTTTTGTAGGCTTGCGCCAATAAAAACATCGCTTCCAAATTTTGGGGCTGCGAATGTAAAACTTTTTCTAATCTATTTATAGCTTTCTCATTTTGTCCGCTCATCATGCTGAATTTTCCGAGCATAAACTGAGCATCAGCATTGGTAGAATCTGTTTTTACAATGTTTAATAACATAGAAATTCCCTGCATTGGGTTGGTGCCGCCTTCAACATAACAGGCTGCAACTTTCAATTTGTAGCCTACATTGGTTGAGTCAGCTTCTAATGCTTTTGTGTAGGCGTTAAGGGCAGATTCAAGCAAATAGCTTTTTATGTCTTCTGCTGGCGCGCGACTGATTAAAGAATAAAATCTATCACCGCTTTCAGCCCAATTGGGTGTTTTATTCATTAAAACTGCGGCTTCGTTGTAATAATAAGCGTTGCCCAAGGGGTCGCCTACTGAGGCATAAAGATTAGATATTTTAATAGCCGCCTCTGCTTTCGATGCTCTTTCGGTGTTGGATGAGCGTGAAGTATATTCTTCTTCGGCTTTTGTAAATAATTCAATAGAATCTTTTGAGGGAATGGCTGCCTTAACAGTTTTCAGGTAGTTTTCCATATCAAAAGAAGTATGTTCCGATTCATCGTGCTGATGTGTATCTGCTTCAGCCATTTTAGATGCTGCTGGCGATTGATGCATTTTTGCAAAAAGGAAAACTCCAATCAAAGCCACTGAGGCGAAACCTATCAAAATCCACTGCGAACGATTCATTACTATTTTTTTGAGC
>CAZKHZ010000038.1:0-22619 GCA_964552715.1 uncultured Chitinophagaceae bacterium
CCTTCCTTCTTTTACAGGATTGCAAAGTAATTTTCAACCAATCTTTATCAAGGCATCTAGCACTTTTACTACAGCGGGACAAAATTGTGTGTTTAATAAGGTAGTGTTGGTGTAAGCAAAAAAGTCGCCTGAATCTGTGTATGGATACTTTCGGCAATCGCCAGGACGGGCTTCGTAAATGGCGCATTTATTATCGCGCTCTAAAAAAGGACAAGGGCTGTTTTTAACTACATAATCACCGTCTTCATCTAAACGAAGATATGTTTCAATCATTGCAGATTCTTTCATGCCTATAAACTTTGCAATGCGTGAAATATCTGGCGTTTTAAAGCGTGGTGAAATATTGGTGCAGCAACCTGCACAGTTAAGGCAATCAATTTCTTGAAATACTTTGTCGTGCAATTCGGGTAGTTGTTTTTCTATACCTCTTTGCCGCGAAGCGCGCTTGAGATATTGTGCATACTGCTTTTTGTTTTCCCTTCCTTTTTTTAGGATATTGTCGTATTGCATGGCGCAAAGATAGCCATAGCCAATGCAACCTTGCCGACATATTTTATAACCAAGAAATTATTTTCCTTCTTTGCGAAATGTTTATTAAGAATTACGGCATAGTGGTGTATC
Organism: uncultured Chitinophagaceae bacterium; assembly: GCA_964552715.1. Taxonomy (GTDB): domain Bacteria; phylum Bacteroidota; class Bacteroidia; order Chitinophagales; family LD1; genus UBA7692. Next base: position 622 of record CAZKHZ010000038.1, read on the forward strand.
TTAAACTGTCTGCTACTTTCTTCATTTTTTCTTTTTTTCTTTTTGGTTGTAAAGAAGTTGGACCCAATATTAACCTGAGTAAGGGAAGTAAGGCATTGGCAGATACTACTTACATTGAAAGTCCGGTTCAGGTTGCGGAAATGAAACGAGTGTTGATGGAGGAATTTACTGGCGTGCAATGTGTAAACTGCCCGGCAGGGCATGTTATTATTGAGACCTTGAAAAACAACTTTGGCGAGCAATTGGTGGCAGTTGGCTATCACACTGATTTTCTTGGACAGCCTTATGCTTTTAGCACTGAAGATTTTCGAACAACGCAAGCCACAGAAGTGCAGAACTACCTAGTGTTTGATGGGTATAAACCTGCCGCTGCAATTGATAGAGTGGCATTTGATGGCAATCAAACTTCGCTGCTGTATCCCCGCAATTCATGGAATAACAGAGTGCAGCAACAACTTACCAAAACTGCCCCGCTAAATATTGAACTTAGCAACACTTATGATGCAGCTACTAAAAAGCTCACCATAGCTGTAGAACTGCACTACACCCAAAATGTTGCGGATGCTCAGAAAATCACCTTGTTGCTAACGGAAAGTGGTATGCAACAACCACAATTGAATATTGGCAATGTGATAGATACAATTTATACGCACAAAGATGTTGAGCGCGTGTTTTTAACCAACGTACTTGGAGATGAACTTAACACCACAACAGAAGCGGGTAGAGTTGTGCGTAGAATTTATGAAACCACATTAGGTGCAAATTGGAAGCCTGAAAATATTCATGCTATTGCATTTGTGCATCTTTTCGGCACGAAAAGGGAAGTGTTGCAAGCAAAAGAAATTGTGATTAAATAGAAGCAGCATTGGCTTTTACAAAGCCATCGAAAGCTTCTTCAGCAATTCGTTGTTCATCTAGCTTTTTAATACTTTCTGAAACTTCTAGAGGAACATCTTTAAGAATGGATGCATTGATGGTTAATGAAGTGTCGGCAAGGAAATTTATTTTTTTGCGCACTGTATCGGTTAATTGAAAACCAATAGTTACACTGCTGCTATTGTTATTTAACTCAGGCATTGGACGTAGAACGGAAACAACAAAGTATTCATGTCCTTCGGGATGCTTTGCAATACAGGCAAAAACTTTAGTGTATTGCGACTGCCCTTGATTTTGTTCCTTTAAATATTCTACGATTGTTTTGGTTACCCAACGTTGAAAATGTTGCTCGTGTTGACGTGCTTCAAAGTTTTCTTTTTGCCTGCTGATGTGCAATTCCTTTGAAATTTCTTTTAGGTGTTTTTCGGGAGTTTTGCTGCTATATCTAATAAAAAACAACTCATTAAATCCAAAGAACTTTGGCAACAAATTGCTCATACGTTGAAACAACATTTCGGGCGAAGCCTGATACTTATCTAATAGTTTAGTGATGAAAGAAGCATCCCAAATTACATTGGCAAAAAGCTCTTCGAGGTCGCGCAAAAATAGGTTCTTGTTGATGTGCAAGCATTGGGCAAAGTAGGATGCCTTAGAGTTGTTTAATACATGATCAAAACTTTCAACTTTTAACCATGAAGTGGTAAGCGGTCGCTTATCCATTTTCAAGTAACTGAAACCTAATTCTCGCCCAAAAAGAAATGTCTTTTGCTGGTCGGTAAGTTTGGAATTATAAAGCAAATGCGCAGCCTTGGCATCTTCTTTCGAGTTTTGCTTTTGCTCTTTGATAAATACGCTTCTCAACCTTTGTAAAGGAGGATAGTCTGCAAAATCTGTAGATGAAATTTTATAGCCGAATTTTTGTTGCAGTAACTGCACATACATGGTGGTAGAAACTGGTGGAGCGCATTCAAAACCGGTATCGCTTCGGAATTTTTCGGTAGCGATTTCAATATCTTCAAAGTAATTATCGTTCAGCTCTTGAAACGAGCGCAATGCAGCAAAATAAAAATGCTCTTGCTTTAGATTGTAATTGCGAGCAATTTCATAAAGTGTATTTACCAAAGCTGCAACTTTTAAAGGCGCATTGGCAATGATTCCGGTAAGCAAATTTTTATCTAAGCCGAAAGTTTCAAAGGGCAATTCATTTAAAATATCGAGGTTCAGAATTTTCCCAACAGGCGAAAGTGTTTTACCTAATTTGAGCGAAACTAATTGGTCGTAGGGAACATCAAGCGCCTTTGATAACTCAGTAATTTTTTCGGTTTTGGGATATTTCTTTCCTTTTTCAATTTCGTTTAAGTAAGAAACTGAAACACCGCTACGCTCGCTCAATTCCTGAAGTGAATAGCCTCGCGAATTGCGCAACTCTTTTACCTTTAAACCGAAAATGAAATTGATATTTTCTTTTGTGGTGTTTTCCATAAAGCATTGTTGTGTGAAGTCGGAGTGTTTTTAGGGGAGCGCAAATAAAGCGAAAATCTTTCAATGGCGAATTTCCGCACTTTCAATATTTCTATCAATTCAAAAAATAAATAGCAGAATTTTGTAGGATACATACCTTTGCAAAATGTTTCTGAATGACAATCAACTTAATTTGTTGAAAAGTATTTTTAGTGAGTATCCTGTAATCAAGGCTTATGTATTTGGCTCTTTTGCCCGAGGGGATGCGAATGAGTCTTCAGATGTAGATTTATTGATAGACTTAGATTATGTGAATCTACATTCGGGTATGGAATTTGTCAGTTTAAAATTTGACATCGAAGAGAGACTTGGCAGAAATGTGGATTTGCTTACAACAAAGAGTGTTTCAAAGTATATCGAATCGTTTGTTAATGCTGATAAGAAGTTGATTTATGAACGACACTGAACATAATTTTATTAGGCTGCAACATATTTATGACAGCATAGAGGAAATAGAAAGTTTTAAAGTTTTGGATGAAAATGATTTGGCATCCGATTCAATGAAAAGATGGGCAACTATAAAGTTAATTGAAGTGATTGGTGAAGCAGTGAACCATTTGCCAGATGATGTTAAACACTTAAAGCCTGAAATAGAATGGAAGAAAATAGTGGGGTTAAGACACATTTTGGTGCATGAATATTGGGGAGTAGATAATGCGATTCTTATGAAAATTATTCAGAATGATATTCCAAATTTAAAGAATAGCATTCTTCAGCTAAAAGATAAATTAAGAAATAAATGAACAGAAATCCTCGCTATCGCGAACTTATAGAGCAGACATTTGATTTTCCGCAACGCGAATTTGAAATTAAAGATGCTTCACTCAACTTCAATAATTTGCCATTAACGGAAATTATTGAAAAATATGGCTCACCGCTGCGCATTACGTATTTGCCGAAAATCGGGCAACAAATTCAAAAGGCGCGCAGGTTGTTTCATGCTTCTATTGCTAACAACGATTACAAAGGCAATTACACTTATTGTTATTGCACAAAGAGCAATCACTTCTCTTTTATTATTGAAGAGGCTTTAAAAAGCAATGTTCAATTAGAAACTTCAAGTGCATTTGATTTTGAAATTATCCGCAAGCTGGAAGCCAAGCAAAAGCTGACAAAAGACATTACCATTGTTTGCAATGGTTTTAAGACACAGCGTTACATAGATTACATCACCAATTTTATTAAAGCTGGTTACAACAATGTGATTCCAGTGATTGATAATATGGATGAGTTGGATAAGTATGAAAAGCTTGATGAGCCAATGAATATTGGCATTCGCATTGCAGCCGAGGAAGAACCTAAATATGAGTTTTATACTTCTCGTTTGGGCATTGGCTACAAAGACATTATCCCTTTTTTCAAGGAGAAAATTCAGCATAATCCTCGCTTTAAATTGAAGATGTTACACTTCTTTATTGATACAGGTATTAAGGATGTGAATTACTATTGGACAGAGTTTCACAAAAGCTTGAAGGTGTATTGCGAATTGAAGAAGATGTATCCAGAACTCACGTCTCTTAATTTGGGTGGAGGAATGCCCATAAAACAATCTCTGGCATTTGATTTTGATTACGAATACATGATCAACGAAATTGTGTCGCAGATAAAATCTGTTTGCTCACAAGAAGGCGTAGATGAGCCGGATATTTTTACCGAATTCGGAAGTTACACAGTTGGTGAAAGTGGCTGTGTGATATTTGGTGTATTGGCTCAAAAGCAACAGAACGATCGCGAAACATGGTATATGTTGGATGGGTCGCTGATGAATAACCTGCCGGATATTTGGGGCTTGTCGCAGCGGTTTATCATGTTGCCTGTAAACCTTTGGGAGAATGAATACAAGCAAGTAAATTTAGGCGGTATCACTTGTGATGTAGGCGATTATTACAATAGCGATGCGCACATCAACCAAGTGTATTTGCCAACAATAAAGCAGGGCGAAAAACTATATATCGGCTTTTTCAATACCGGTGCTTACCAAGATACTTTAAGTGGGTATGGTGGTATCAAACATTGTCTCTTGCCTTCGCCACCACACATTCTAGTGGATGAAAAGAAGAAAGGCAAATTGGAGTACACTGTTTTTGCTGAAGAACAAACTGCAGAAAGTATGTTGAATATTTTGGGGTATTAATTTTCTAAACAAGTGGGCAAAGCCTTTCGCTTACTTCCCAAAGTTGTTTTTGCAGCGACTCATCTAATGCAAGTGGTTGAGGCTTCTTCTCTTTGCTTTCGCTGAAGTATTTTCCGCTTACTCCTTTCACTTCATCTGATGTGGCAAGATAGATTGATGTTGCGGCACCTTCATCGGTGCTCACAGCTCGCAGTTTAGTCATCAATGTCCACACTAATTTTGCATACCACTGCGTTCCTTTATTACCTATATCTGTTTGCACAAAACCTGGATGCAGAGAGTTTACTGTAACGTTAGTGTCTTTAAGTCTTCTTGCCAATTCATTACTAAAAAGAACATTGGCGAGTTTGCTTTGTCCGTAAGCGCGGAAAATGAAATAGTTTTTATTCTGTGTAAATGAATCAAAGTTAATTTTAGCATCTTCATGTGCTCGCGAAGCCACATTTACGATGCGTGCAAAATCTGATTTTTTGATGTTATTGAGAAGCAAATTTGTGAGCAAAAAGTATGCAAAATGATTGGTGGCAATAGTCCTTTCTAAGCCATCCTCGGTGAGTTTGAATTCAGGAAATACACCACCAGCATTATTTATCAAAACATCAATTACATCTACTTCGTGTTTGATTTCTGCCGCTACTTTTCTGACTGATTTTTGGGAGCTTAAATCTGTAATAAAATATTTTACATTTTTGTTGCCGCTTGCGGCTTTTATCTGCTCTACTGCTGCTACTGCTTTCTCTTTATTTCTGGTAACAATGGAAATATTAGCTCCGCGTTTTGCTAAATGTATAGAAGTAGCTAAGCCTATACCAGCGTTGCCACCTGTAATAATTACATTCTTGTTTGTCATTGTTGCAGTATTTGTTTGTAGTTAAGTAAAAACCAAAAGAATTGTAACAGTTTATTTGCTACTCTTTAGCAGAATTTGACAACACAAAATAATTAAAACAGATTAATAAATCCAAGTTGTACAACAACACCGCGAGGATAAAGCGAGTAATTTTTATCAACTACAGAATGTAACACGTTGTAAGAAATCATTATTGGCATAAAGAAATTTCTGCTTTGCAAAAGATTGTAGCCTACACCAACTAAAAGTGCAGGAACTGTTTTCTCAATTTTAGGGTAGCGAACTCCAATAATTGAATTGTTATTTGGTGGAGTGCCATAAACCGGTTGATAGCCTTCAATATCATCCATCACCCTGTGTAACACCTCTAATTTTGTTCTGGCAAAAAAACCTTTCCAAATATTGTATTGCAGAAAAACACCGCCTCCATAAGTATGATAATTTGCATTTCCGAAAACACTAGCCCCTGTAGAAACTAAATATTCAATGTTGCTAAAACGAGTGTAAAAATAGGTAATTCCACCACCTGCATAAAGACCTTGCATACTTCCTGCCTTCGTATTTTTAGGCTCCCAAATACGATAACCAACGTATGGAGATAGTCCAAGATTAATTACATTATTGCCAATAGAAAAATTGAAATTAGGTTCAATAATAAACTTACTTAGGTCTAATTTTTTCTTCTTGCTGAAAGGTTTGAAATCTTCTTTTTTTTCAGTCTTATCAGGTGTATCTGCAGGCTTCCATTCGCCCTCAGTCTTTTTTATTTTTGGGGATGGTGGTGGCACATCATCTTCTTGTGCAATAGCACCTGCGCTAAAAGCTAACAGTAAAAGCCAAAAAAAGTATTTCATCTGTTTATAATTTATTTTTTAAAACTCGAATGGAATATCCATCTTAAATTCATTTCTAGGTAATTTTGAATAGTGTGCATTTCATAAAATTAATATTCAAAGTAATAACGATTTAAAACATGAATTAGTTGTATGAACGATAAATTTATCTGGGATTTTATCAAAAAATTGTGATTAAACATTTGTTGGCAAATTCCATTAGATACGTAAAAATCTAATCGAGTGTTTGCCCTTGGTTTGCACTCATCTCTAACATTTTTGCAAACATATCGTCCTTCAAATCATTAAAGTAATAATACACTGGGTTCACTGTACTGCTTCCTTTTATAACTTCATAGTGCAAATGCGGTCCGGTTGATTTTCCTGTGCTACCTACCAAACCAATTATATCTCCACGCTTCACTTTTTGCCCGCGCTTCACTTTAAATTTTGAAAGGTGCGCATAACGGGTTCTGTATCCATAACCATGATTTACTACAATTTGGTTGCCATAACCACTATAAGAATACTCAACTGTTTCAATGATGCCATCGCCTGTAACATATACTTCGGAACCAATGGGTGCAGTAAAATCCATGCCTTCGTGAAACTTAGGCACTTTATAAACGGGGTCTATGCGCATTCCATAGCCCGAAGCCAAACGAGTTAATTCTTTATTGGTAATTGGTTGAATAGATGGCATAGAACTCAACATCCCCTCGCGGTTTTGAATCAACTCCGCAATTTGGTCGTAGCTTTTAGATTGAATTGCCATTTGTCTGCGCAGTTTATCCATGCGCACCGAAATGTTCTTCATCAATTCGCCATTATCATATTTTTCTAATGAGCGATATTTGTTTACACCGCCCGCACCAGCTTGCCATACTTCATCTGGAATCGGGTCGCTTTCAAACAACACTCTATAAACATTCCCATCCCGATAGTGCAATTCATCTAAAACTTCACTCATTCTTTGCGACTCACTATTCAAAATTGAGTAGCGGTCTTTCATAGCACTCAATTCATTTTTCAGAATTTTCTCTTTGGGAGAATCAATAAACATGTATGCCAACGAAGAGAAAGCAAGCGAAAATACAATGGAAGCGCATAGAAAACCAAACAAACGCAACAGTCTCGTACCCCAAGTTACAACAGCCTTTTCATAGCTTAAAGTTTGTGTGTTAAATATGTATTTCTGCTTTCGTTTAAATATTGCCATAAACTCCTAATCAATAATACTGTATGCAACTTTAGTGAAAATAAAGCAGGCTTTTGCTTTCATTAATTTCTTTATGAATTCCCACTCTGGGCTAAAAATCATATATGTGGATATTTATAAATCATTTTTTAAAAAGTTTAGTTGCTTAATTATCAATTGAAGTCTGCATTTTAGCAGCGAATGAAACGATTAGACCGCTTGGCGGTTTCGCAATTTATTGGTCCGTTTATTCTCACTTTTGCAATTGCATTATTTGTATTGGTGATGCAATTTTTGTGGAAGTACGTAGATGATTTAGTAGGTAAAGGAATTAACCTTTGGGTGCTAACTGAATTGCTTTTTTATGCAAGTGCAAAATTAGTTCCGTTGGCGTTGCCCTTGGCAGTGTTGTTGGCATCCATAATGACGATGGGCAGCTTTGGCGAACACCTTGAAATCACTGCTGCCAAGGCAGCGGGAATTTCTTTACTGCGTTTTATGTTTCCACTTTTTGTTTCATCTATTGTTATTGCAGTGCTTGCACTTTTGTTTTCAAATTATCTATTGCCAAAATCAAATCTAAAGTTCAGTTCATTGCTTTATGACATTAGAAATTTAAAACCTTCAGTTGCCATTAAACCCGGAATTTTTTACAAAGGTTTAGATGGGTTTTCCATTCGTGCAGCACGAAAAAGTGATGATGGAAGTAAGTTGTATGATTTAATAGTTTATGACCATACCAGCGGTTTAGGTAGCGACCATGTAATTACTGCCAAAGAAGGAAGTATGTTGCAGGATGAAGAAAAGGCGGTGCTTACCTTGTACTTAATTGACGGCAAGCAGTATAAAGAGATGCCGCCTAAAAATCCCGATTCATCTACTTATCAGATGTATCGCTCGTCATTTGCCACTTATGAAAAAAAGTTTGATTTAAGCCAATTCAAACTTTCGCGCACGGATGAAAATTACTTTCGCGACTTGAAACAAATGCTTTCGCTTCAACAGTTAGTAAAACAAATGGATACCGTTGATATTGAAGAAAACAATACCCGAATGCAGATGAAAGACTATTTGCGCCCGTATTTCAATTTTTTCAGGTTTGGATTTGATACAACAAAACCAGTAAGCACAATAAATTTGGCAATGAATTTTGATAGTGTTTTTAATTCAAAAGATAAAGAAGCTAAAACCGCTACATTAGAATATGCCATCAATCAGGCGCGCAATGTCAAGAACTATACAAATATTACTATCAAACAAGTTGAGTTCAAAAACAAAAACAGAATGAGTTTGATAATTGAAATTTACAGAAAATTTACGCTTGCCATTGCCTGCATTGTCTTGTTTTTGGTGGGCGCACCATTGGGTTCTATTATTCGCAAAGGCGGTTTGGGTTGGCCGCTGTTTTATGCTGTGTTGTTTTTTATTCTGTATCACGTTAGCAGCATTATTGGCGAAAAACTAGCCGAGCGGGAAAGAATGGGGGTGTTTGAAGGAATGTGGTTGAGCACTTTTGTGTTGTTACCCATAGGCTTATTTCTCACCCTTAAAGCAACTGATGATTCGAGAATCCTTTCTTCTGATTTTTATAAAAAACTATTACGTTTAAAATAAATTGAAAAAACTATTCAATAGCGATAACCTTTTTGTGCTGCTTACAATTTTTGTTGCAATAGCTGGTCTGTCTATTTTAAGTGCAATCGAAAAAGGTGGTGAGGTATTGTGGTTTAATACTAACAATAATCCTTTTGCAGATTGGTCTTTCAGGGCAATTACTTTGATTGGTGAGATATATTTTATACTTCCTGCAATAGCATTTGTATGGTGGAAAAAAGGCAGAGAATATGCGCTGCTTATTATCTTTGCTATGATTGTTGTTGCAGTGGTAGTGCAGTCATTAAAGCACTTGATTTTTTCGCATCTAAGTCGCCCTGCAGAGTTGATTGGAAAGCTTCATTCAATAAGAGTAATTGCTGGAGTTGAACCATTGCATTTTCATAGTTTTCCATCTGGGCATACTGCCGGGGCTTTTGCTATAATGTTTTTACTAGCATCAGCATTTAAAAATAGAACTGCAACATTTTTCCTTTTTTCTCTTGCATTGCTTACAGGTATTTCTAGAATGTATTTGCTACAGCACTTTTTAAGTGACGTAATTGCAGGTGCTTTGATTGGTGTTGCTACAGCTTGGATAATTAACCGTTATTTTGCACACAGAATTGAGGGAATGAAATTTGTTTCTTTTCGTTCAAAATGAGATTGTTGTATTTGTAAATTTAAAATCGCACTAAAAACTTGAATGCAATCCTTCGAAAATTTTTACAGTTCCCAACGCGCATCTTTTTGCTATGCTTTGGGGCATTGTTGTTTTTTCCTTTGCTAGATGGCGTTCATCTATTCGACTGGGATGAAATAAACTTTGCCGAAAGTGCGCGCGAAATGCTCGTAACGGGAAATTGGCGTACAGTACAAATCAACTTTGAGGTATTTCATGAGAAGCCACCTTTTTTTATTTGGCTACAGGCTCTAAGTATGAATTTTTGGGGTGTGAATGAATATGGTGCTCGGTTTCCAAATGCTGTTTGTGGCATTCTTACAATGTTAGTAGTGTGGAGGATAGGAAGAAATTTATACGGAGGAAGATTTGGTACTTATTGGGCGTTGCTATTTGCTTGCTCGTTGTTGCCACAAGTGTATTTCAAAAGTGGAATCATTGATCCATTTTTCAACTTATTTACTTTTCTAGGTATTTATTACATCTATAAAATTTCTTTTTTCAATGAGTTTGAAGACCGCAAAACTAAATCCAGAAGAAGAAGTTATTACTTATTTGTGTCGGCATTATTTACTGGCTTAGCAATTCTTACCAAAGGTCCGGTAGCCATGCTTATATTGATGATTACAGTTTCAATTGTATTTGTTTGGAACAGAGGCAGGATTGCAGTTGATGTTAAGCAATTTTCAATTTGGTTGATAATCATTTTAGCTATCGTTTCAGCATGGTTAAGTTTTGCCATGCGCGATTTAGGATTGAAATTTTTGGATGATTTTTATAATTACCAAATCAGACTACTAACCACCCAAGATGCAGGTCATGGAGGTCCGTTTTATTATCATTTATTAGTTTTGTTTTTTGGCTGTTTTCCTGCCTCTATTTTTGCTATAGCAGGTTTAAAAAAGGATAATAGTGATGGATTTGCGCAAGACACGTTTCGCAAATGGATGATGGTTTTGCTTGGAGTAGTATTAGTTGTATTTTCTATTGTTCAAACTAAAATCATTCACTACTCATCGCTGGCTTATTTTCCTGTTACATTTTTTGGTGCCTATTACCTAGATAAAGTAATGGAAGGTAAATTCAGCATGAAAGGTTGGGTAATTATGTTATTGAGTATTGTTGGCTTACTGCTTATGGCTGCAATGTTATTGTTGCCACAAATCGCGCAACTGTTGCACAAAATCGAACCCTATTTTAAAGATCCTTTCGCTTCAGAAGCCATGCACGCAAAAGTATATTGGAGTAAGAGCGATTTTATTCCAGGAATAATTTTTAGTTGCCTATTTATTGTAAGTATTTTAATGTTTATCACATCAAAGCTAAAACAGGCAATTGCAACTTTGCTATTCAGTATGGCTTTATTTACACAGTTTTTTATGGTGTGGTTTGTGCCCCGCATCGAGCGGTACTCGCAAGGAGCAATGATTGATTTTGTTACAAAAAAAGCAAATGAAAGCACCCGGATTGAAGCAACTGGATTTAAAAGTTACGCGCATCTATTTTATGGCAGGCAACTTCCGCCACAATCATATAATGATTCTTCCACGCATTATTACATCACTAAGATTCACCGTTTAGATGTTGTAAATACTTGGATAAATGCTGAAGAGGTGGAGAGAAAAAATGGATTTATTTTTTTGAAGAAGCGTTAATTGGATATGTTCAAATTAAGTATCCCGATTCATACAATGTTGTGCCCTCCAAAAAAATATTGTGGAAATTTGGATTTATAATATGAAATATTAACTTCGTGTAACAATATTTAAAATTAAGTCGTACACAACAAACAAACACAAGCCTATCAGCATTAGCTCTACTTCATTTAAGGTTTATTAATTCAGTTTGTTTTCATTTATTTTTTATCATTTTTTTTAATGTCTTAAAAGGCATTAATACTATTTATTTTATTCATTAACTAAACAAAGCATCGCGCCTATCGCTTAAAAATCTACGTATTGTTCACATCAAAAATAGAACACGTATGAATGCTCAATCATTAAGCGACCAAGTACTTCTGCAACAGTACCTGGAAGGAGACGAAGCTGCTTTGAACACACTTATTTCGCGTCACAAAAACAAGGTTTATACCTCTATTTATGTGATGGTTCGCGACCAATATCTTGCAGAAGATATGTTTCAGGATGTATTTATTAAAGCCATTAACAGGTTGCGCGATGGCAAATACAACGAAGAGGGCAAATTTAGTGCGTGGTTGATGCGCATTGCGCACAACCATTGCATGGATTACTTCCGCAAGGTTAAAATTACTCCCAATAGGAAAGTAACCAACAGCACAGGGGAGGATATTTTTAAATATATTGGAGAAGATGACGTACCCTCCGAAACACATTATGAATTAGAATCAAAAGAGGGCAAATTGAAATTATTGCTTGACCAATTACATCCCGACCAAAGGGAAGTAATTATTCTAAGGCATTTCTGCAATTTTACTTTTAAAGAGGTTGCTGATTACACCAATGTGAGTGTAAATACTTCACTTGGGAGGATGCGATATGCTTTAATTAATTTGCGTAAAATTATTAAAGAGCAGAAAGCAGAAGTTTATTAATAAGCTATTAATTTCAATAAAAAAAACTGGAGCAGTTTGCTTCGGCTTTTTTGTTTTAGGTTGATTGGTTCATAGAAATCACCAACATGTTTAGTAAATTTTCAAAAGAGAGGCATGTTTTTTAATCAATAGCTTTGATTAACTGAATATGCACTCTACATTTGCGCGCTTTTTAAAAACAGCAAACTAAAAATGGCAAGTAACATTACACTAACTATGATTAAGCCCGATGCAGTTGCAGATGGGCACACAGGAAAAATTCTTGATTTAATTATTGCAAACGGCTTCAAAATTCAGGCTATGAAACTTAGCCAGCTTTCAAGAGAGAAAGCCGAAGAGTTTTATGCCGTGCATCGCGAGCGTTCGTTTTTTGGCGAGTTGATTGACTTTATGACTGAAGGTCCAATTGTTGCAGCAGTGCTTGAAAAAGAAAATGCTGTAGAAGATTTCAGAAAATTAATTGGTGCTACCAATCCTGCAAATGCTGCTGAAGGAACCATCCGCAAATTATTTGCAGCAGGTATTGAACGCAATGCAGTTCACGGAAGTGATAGCAATGAGAACGCAGCTATTGAGGCGAGTTTTCATTTCAGTGGTTTAGAGCGTTTCTAAAAAATCTACGAAGTTCTTTGAGCTATTTATACCTTTGTTATGCTGCATACCGCTTTATCGCTCGTTAGTGAACAATGGGAGGAAAGTCCGGACAACACATAGTACCGTACCACCTAACTGGTGGCTTCATTTGAAAAGATGAAAGAGATAGTGCCGCAGAAAATAACTGCCACTGCCGAAAAGCAGTAGTAAAGGTGAAAACGTGTGGTAAGAGCGCACGGTTTTGTAGAGCAATCTGCAAAAGGGGTAAACCTTACGGGTTGAAAGGTCATGTATATCAGTGGTTGAGGGCTGCTCGCCCGATTCCTTGTGAAACGCTGAGGGGTTGACTGCTAAAGGTTGCTTGCGAAAGTAACCGCAGATAAATGATAAAGGCTTTGATGAAAGTCAAAGAACAGAATCCGGCTTACAGGTGTGCAGCATTTTTTTAAGATTTCAAGCAGAGAAAATAAAAATCTGTTAAACATTTAAACCATTTTGTAACAAACGAATCTTTGGGTGCGAAAAAGGCATTACATTTGTTCTGCTTAAATTTAATCAACACAAAAAACAAAGTCAAATGAAGAAGTTATTCTTTATGTTTTGCATGGCAGGTTCAGCATTGCTTGCCACAGCTCAAGAAGGTGTCGCCAATCCGGTTGACCCCAATGCTCCCGAAATTAAATGGGAATCAACAGATGTTGACTACGGAACTATTCAACAAGATGCGAATGGTGCTCGTGAGTTTAAACTTACAAACGTTGGTAAAAGCCCACTTATCCTTTCAAACTGTAGAGGGTCTTGCGGATGCACAGTGCCTGATTGCCCTAAAGAGCCAATCATGCCTGGACAAAAAGGTGTAATTAAAGTAAGCTACGATACCCACCGTATCGGACCGTTCACCAAAACTGTTACAGTAGAATCGAATGCAAAAAACAATACTGAAACTTTGAAAATTCATGGTACAGTATTGGATTCAAACGCTGGTGGAACTCCGGCTGCTAACGAAACTGTTAAACCTGCACAGCCTGTAAAATCTGCAACTCCTATAGCAGCAGAACCAGTAAAAGCTCCTGCTACTAAAACTCAAAAGAAAGAAGGTTCTAAGTAATATTTTTAGAACTTAAAATTTAAAGGCTGTTCTGTATGGGGCAGCCTTTTTTATTTTATAAATGCAAAACCTTACTAAGGGAAATAAGGGTATTTTTATTTTTTCATTATGTAACGATTTATTTTTAGACACATTGAAAATGTAATAAAAAGGTTATTGTTAGTTATCCTGTTTCTGTTTTCAAATATTGGATTCTCGTTGATTAGCCATCTTCCTTCTAACCTAAAAAGCATAATAGATAATGGTTTGTAATCTATATTTAAAGATAGTCCTGCTGTTTTGAAAGTCGTGTTTGTTTTGATTACAATAATAGTACCATCTAAATCCTGATAATATTCAGCTCTTAAAGCAGCAGCCAATTGTGAAGTGAAATCATAGTGAAGGATAATTACCGGACTTAACCAATAATTGAATTGAGAACTGCCTTTGGATTTTTGCTGGAAACCAACATCAAAGCCCGTGATTAGTTGAAGTTTCTTTGTTAGCTGAAGTTGTCCATAGAAATTATTGAAGAAGCGAAGTCTGCGGATAGAATCAGGGTCGTCTGTTCCAATAAAAGTACTCCAGTTTAATATTATGTTTTCCTGTGGCGAAAATTTTAGTTGTGTGCCGAATGAAGGTAAGGAGTTCCCTTTTACGTTTTGGATATGTTGCCAGCCATTAAAAATAAGTGCCGCAACCTCCCATTTTCTGTTGGGGTAGAAAGTGAGTTTTGCTCCCGTTAAATAATAGGGTGAGTTCTCAGCAAGTATTGAGCGCGTTAACGTTTGATTATCGAATGAAATTGCACTTTCAAAACCAATGTGAGATGGGAGAATCCCTGCATCTAACCAAAGGTTGTTTTTTTTATTAATAGAAAATCCTGCATTTGCTTCAAAAATGTGTTTAAATACTTTTGGCTCTGATGCGTAGTTATCCATAACATAAGTTCCTGCTTGCAGCGCGAAGTTAGCTCTGTATTTAGGATGCTGAATGGAAAGTTTTATTATTCCTAAATTAAGATTGGGTTCGTTATGGCGATTGTGGTTATAAAAGAATGTTTGACGATAGCTTGTTTTAGGGCGGTTAAAATCAAAGGCATAAAAAATATCAACCAAGCCAATAATTTCTATTGATGGCTTCTTTTTCCAAATGCTATCTGTGCGGGCAAAGCAATTGGCTGCAAGTAGAAGTATTAAGAACGCATTAATGGTCAATCGCATTATTATACAAATTAAATTATCTTGATGTTTTAATGAAGTATTGTTTCCTGAAGAAGCTTTAGAAGTAAATTAAGGATGTAATCAGCAGGACAATTGCTGATTGATTTTTAGGATGTAAAAAAAATCTTTGAATGTTGTACATCGAAACTTCAAAATCTGAATTTAATTAATTTGATAGAAAAACTATTTTCGGCACAGATGTATAGAATTTTACTGTTGGTTTTTCTCTCAATTTTTTGGTTGCATAATGGCTACACACAAAGCAGTTTTGTTATAAATTCTTTCAATGAAACGGCTAATGCATTCAAGTATCTTTTGCTGACGAATGAGACAATTGCGGGGAATGATACTGTAAACGAAGGGATACTAGATTTGGTGGAACCTATGGTGCTTGACTCTGTTTTGAAGCGGAAGAGGCAACATCATCGTTTGTTTTTGGTTGGTTGGTCTATTCATGCTTTTGCGGGTTACAACTGGCGTGCAGTGAATATGACGAAACAGAAGTTGGTAGGAACGGTGCAAAGATTTGGACACAGCAGCAAAATTGATTTTACGGAGTATGATGTAAACTTTCATTTGCAATTTCATTTGCCTAAATACTTTGATTTGGTGTGCCGATCATTTGATATGCAGCGCAAGATTCGCAAGCAGGATATTAATCCTTCACACAAAACCAATTATAAGGCAGAGCCATATATTCGTTCGGATACAGCTAGAAACACTGCGCTTTATCATTTAGAAACAGAGCTGACTCCGCCACATGCTTTTATTGCTCCGTTGCATTATTTGTTTTATCCAACATTACCAGGCATGGGGGGCTTGCAAGAGCATCCAAATTTTGAAACGAGGCATCCATCTATGGGTTTTTACGGGGTGAACTGCTTGGACTGTAATCATAATTGCCATCCAGAGATTCATCCTTACGAATGGGTGTGGTGGTTGAAAACTGCGGATGGTGATACAAGTAAGCGCAGAATCTGGATGATAGGATTGTTGAAAGATGGCAGTAACCGATTTAAGAAATGGGGCGCGAATCCTAAGACAGGGATTATAAAAATTCCTTTTTTGATGATAGTGGATGACAGCAGTAAAATTCATCGCATTTTGATTGACCATTTGGTATTTAATAATTTCGACAATGAGGCTTTTAAAAGCCTGCAAGTTCCTGACGGAAATTTTGGTACTAGTGAGCTACTTGAGCAAGTGAATTTTGTGCATGAAGACTCTACTGTTTTGAGGGCAGAGATAATTTTTAATCAGGTTTTAAAGACTGATGCGCTGAAATATTGGTTTACTAATTTGAATTATGATAAACCTAATAAGCGATTGAGCGGATTCTTTCACTTTGCTGTTTCAGCTAGAGATTTATATACAACAAGAATCACTTTTGAAGAGTAGGATTCAGACATTGTTGCAATTTTTATAAGGAATTGTGTAACACTTTTTGCCTTCTATTCGCTGATGTTTGCAGCTAATGGTTAGAGTAATTATTACATCAATATTGGTAGCAGGATTCTTAATGTCGTGCCAAGAACCAAAGCTGAAGGGCAATGCAGCAATAGAGCGAAACAAGCCAAAGGCGAATACTTATCATATTGAAAGTGCGCAACAATGGCTTGCGAAAAATGTAACGGATGTTGCAAAGCAACAAATAGCTTTTGCAGTGAACCGCACAGACAGTGCGCATTTTGCAAAAATGGATTCGGTAATTATTCCAGATGATGCTTCGGGTGATTTGGTTTTTTATCTCCCTTTTCCATTAAGCGTTGATTACATAAAAGACGTAGAAAAAATTATCTTCTTTTCGTATCCAGCACAGGCTTTTGCAACTTATGAAAAAGGGCAATTGACTTATACAGGACCTACTAACATGGGTAGAAAAAATGACCCTACTCCGACAGGTCTTTTCTTTACTAATTGGAAGGCAGAAAAAACCATAAGTACTGTAAATGACGAATGGGAACTGTTATGGAATTTCAACATTGCAAATAAGGATGGTATTGGTTGGCATCAATATGAAATGCCAGGTTATCCTGCATCTCATTCCTGCCTGCGACTACAAGAAAGGGACGCGCGCCATCTTTACGCTTGGGCGGATGAATGGGTGCTTGAAGATAAGGATAGCGTGCAGGTGAAAGGAACACCAGTAATAGTGTTTGGCAGATACGGCTTTGATGCGCCTAAGCCGTGGTTGCAATTGGTTACAAACGCCAAAATACTAGATATTTCAGAAGACGAAATGCAGCAACAAACTGCTCCTTTTTTGAATGATATTTTGGAAGAGCAAAAGAAAAGGGTTGCTTTGAAAAAACAGACTGCTTTCAATTAGAAATGGGCTTTGGATTGTGGACTAAAGACTGAGTGGTTTTTTACGTTCTAATTGCTTGCTCTAACATAAATTCCGAAGCATTTATGATTAAAATGAATAGAAGTGAAAAACTGGTCTTAAACACTCAATGCTTTTAAGATATCAAACCCTTTAATAGTTGGGCATCGTACTGTGAGTTGTATTCCTTAAACAATTACTGATTACCTCGAAACCTGTTGCTGACTAAAAAACTTTAAGTCTTGCATGATTTGATTGGCAATGTTGTCAGAAGTGGTTTCAGAGCCACTTTCGGCATAAATGCGAATGATTGGTTCGGTGTTGCTTCTGCGCAAATGCACCCAGTCTTTATCAAACTCAATCTTTACACCATCTATTTTATTGATGGGTTGATTTTTGTATTTTCCTTCAATTTCATCAAACAGCTTTTCGATGTTGATGGAAGGATCTAAATCAATTTTCTTTTTGCTGATGTGGTAGCTAGGGTAGCCTGCGCGCATCAACGAAGCCGTTTTGCCAAACTTAGCAAGATGTGTAAGGAACAAAGCGATACCTACCATGGCATCTCTGCCGTAATGCAATTCGGGGTAAATAACACCTCCATTACCTTCACCGCCTATCACGGCTTTTTCTTCTTTCATCTTTTGCACCACATTCACTTCGCCCACTGCGCTGGCAAAATATTCGCCTGCATATTTTTCGGTTACATCTTTTAATGCACGGGTAGAAGAAAGATTTGAAACGGTGTTACCCCTTTTGTTTTTCAAAACATAATCTGCCACAGCTACCAAGGTGTATTCTTCGCCAAACATGCTGCCATCTTCGCTTACCAAAGCAAGGCGATCAACATCGGGGTCAACACTGATGCCCAAGTCGGCATTATTTTTCTTAACGGTGATAGAAAGCTCATTCAAATTTTCGGGCAGCGGCTCGGGATTGTGGGGAAACAAACCGTTTGGCTCGCAATACAACTCGGTCACATTTTCCACACCTAATGCCTTCAGCAATTTAGGCAGTACAATACCTCCGGTGCTGTTTACGCAATCAATCACTATTCTAAAGTTGCGCTTTTTAATGGCTTCCACATCTACCAATTTCAACTTCAATATCTTTTCGATATGATAATCAATATAGGTATCATTAAGGGTATAGCTGCCCAATGAGTTTACATCTTCATATTTAATCTCTTTTTCTTCAGCAATGCGCAACAACTCCTCTCCTGCTTTAGCAGAAATAAACTCGCCATGAGCGTTGAGTAATTTAAGTGCGTTCCACTGCTTTGGGTTGTGGCTTGCAGTGATGATAATGCCACCGCCTGCTCGCTCTTCGGTAACCGCCATTTCTACAGTAGGTGTTGTAGAAAGCCCAAGATCAACAACATCTATACCCAATGATTGCAATGTACCAACAACAATGTTTTTCACCATTTCGCCACTTACACGTGCATCTCTGCCAATCACCACCTTGCGCGTGCCAGATGTTTGAATCACCCAAGTGCCAAAAGCTGCTGTGAATTTTAAAACGTCTTCGGGCGTAAAGTTGTTGCCAGGGAAACCACCAATGGTGCCACGAATTCCAGAAATAGATTTTATGAGAGACAAAGTATTCTAATTTTGAGGGCGCGAAAATAAGAACTCAACGCTACCAAAGTGTATTATTGATTAAAAGAATTAAGAATGTTTGAAAAAGAATGGTTTATAAATTGGTTTGATTCAGAATATTATCACTTGTTGTATAATAATCGAAACCAAGAAGAAGCAGAAAATTTTATTGCCCAATTGATAGCTAACTTAAGTTTGCCTCCCAAAACAAAAGTATTGGATGTAGCTTGCGGCAAGGGAAGGCATTCTAAGACTTTAGCAGGTTTAGGTTTTGATGTTAGCGGCATAGATTTAAGCGCAAACAGTATTTCGGCAGCAAAAAAATTTGAGACTGATACCTTGCATTTTGATGTGTGGGATATGCGCCAAACCTATCGCGAAAGCTATTTTGATGTGGCAATGAATCTGTTTTCGAGCTTTGGTTATTTGCCTACAGATGAAGATAATTTCATTGCATTAAAGGCAATTGCATCAAACCTAAAGCAGAGTGGAAAACTGGTTTTAGATTATTTGAATGCCGAAGCAATTATTAAAGAAATGAAGCCACGAGAGATTATTCAGCGCGGTGAAATACAATTTCACATTCAGAAAAAAGTAGAACAGGGCTTCATCAAAAAAACAATTGAATTTATTGATGAAAAAGGAACAGCGCATGAATACACCGAGCAATTGCGCATTATCAAACCCGAAACATTTGCAGGTTTATTTCAATCTACAGGATTAAAAATTGACAAAGTCTTTGGCAGTTATGCACTGGAAGACTTTTCGAGCGGTAAATCTTTGAGGCAGATAATGGTTGCTACAAAAATTTAGTTCTGCATTATTCTATGATTAATCTGCGCACACTTTCATTGCGCGCATTTTTAATTACAAGTGCATAAACGCCTTTACTAAATGAAGAAACATCAATGGCAGTTTTGCTGGTAGAAAGTTTTTGTTGAAGAATTGTTCTGCCACTCATATCAGAAATAACAAATGTGGTATTGCTTTGTAAATCCCCCAACTCAACAAAAAACAGTCCTTTCGAAGGATTAGGATAAACACGTAAAGTGTTCAACTCATCATCTGCAATTCCACTTACAGTAATAGTGATAGAAACTTCCTCAGAATTGGATGTGCAAGAGTTTGCATTAACTCCTTCCACTCTATAAACACCGCCTGCGGTTGCAGTAAATATTTCTGAATTAGCTCCAATAATTAATGTGTCATTTCTGTACCACTTATAAGCAGTAAAACCTTGTGTGGCAGTAATGGTGGTTCCAGCAACAAGCAAAGGCAAATCGGTTGTATCTAACACGTTTACAGCAAACAACTGTGTTGCGCTAACACCGCAATTGTTGATACCATAAACTTTAATTGTATCGCTTAATGCATTTGGTTGAAAGGTAGCAGAATCAGAACCCTGTCCGCCTGCAAGCTGCCAACTATTTGCTGACCATCTTAATGAATCAACATCGCTTAAAGTTCCATTAAAAACAAAAGATTGTATTGAAAGTAAATTGCTACAAATACTTGCTGTGCCTGTAACAACACCATTCAAAGTTGGCAACTGATTGAAAGTGATTTCAAGTGAATCCGTTTTACCTAAACCACAATCATTGCCATAAGCTGCAACGTAGAATTTTCCTGCACTTCCGGGTGTGGCAACAAACGTAGAAGATGAATCATCACTTACCACAGTCCAACCTTGCGGAGCCGTCCAAACATAATAGGCTGCATTACTTACGGCAGGAATTGTTAAAGTAATATTGCCTGCATTAGAACAATAATTAGAAATATTTTGCTGCAATGAAGGACTTGCAGGAGCTGTTTTTTGCGTTACGGCAAATGAAGCTGAATTGATAGAACAATAAGCATTGGCAACATTCACAGAATAGTTTCCAGCTTGATTGACATTTATATTTTGTGAAGTTTGACTGCTACTCCAAGTATAATTAAAACCTGATGGTGAAGCAGAAAGATTTGCTGAACTACCTACGCAAAACGCAGTGTCACCTAAAACGCTTGCATTGCTTGGCACATTCATGGTGCAACTTTGTATGGTAGTGAGTGAGGTTGTGGTGGTGATATAATTTTGGTAAACATTCCACTCGCTGCAAATACCCTTTAAAAAATAATTGAAGTAAGGAACCATGATGCTGCGCACAATTACCAATTGTTGTGCAGTAGTCAAAGGGCTTGAAGCGCAACCGCTTGTTCCTTCACCAAAATTGCAGTTGAAACTGCTGCCATCGCTAAAACTGCAATGGCGTGCATTCGCAATAGAAACCAATTGCTTGCAAGTGTTTGTTTTTAGAGAATCGTACATAGGTTTTTGATGCGCAGCATAACCTGCAACACAATCACTTGTTCCACTCAAAATACACATTGGCTTATTAAGGGTAAGTGCTGCATCAACCGAAGGTGGATTGGTATTTGCAGGAGCCATTGTAAAATAACAAACTGCATTGTTGGTGTACTGATTTGCAAGAAAAGTTGCGCCTCCACCCATGCTATGTCCTGCAATAGCTCCTTTGCCATTTACCTTGCCATAAAATGGAAAAGAAATAGCGGTATCTATCAATAGCTTATCTAATACTATGGCTAAGTCCTTACCAAAATCTGTATGCGAGGGCGCAGGTAAAAGCGAACCTTCTGTTTTGGGCAATGCACATATATAGCCAAGTTTAGCAAGTGAATCAAAAATGGCTTTGTAAACGGTTGTTTCCATAACAAAACCATGCCCGAAAACTACAACAGGAAATTTACCTGCAGCAACCGTTGCATTAGCACCTGTCGTTACAGCAGGATAAACAATATCTGTTTGAATTTGCCTGCCTGCACCTCCACCTGAGCCTGTTCCGCCTGTGCGGGCTGGATCATTAAAAACTATGGTGCGTGATCCAACGTTGAAGGTTTGAGAAAAGGC
>CAZKHZ010000039.1:0-22429 GCA_964552715.1 uncultured Chitinophagaceae bacterium
CTTTGAGAGGCGCACTTCAATGTATCGCGGGGCAGCGGCAGAGTCACCCGTGCGTATGTCGCCCCAGTTTCCCTGAATGTCAAAAAGCAATTCCTTTTGCCCCATGTTTACAAGGGCTTCGCCTATGCTGGCATCGCCATGCGGATGGTATTGCATGGTTTGCCCGATAACGTTGGCTACTTTATTAAATCGCCCGTCATCCATTTCATTTAAGGCATGAAGAATTCTGCGCTGCACGGGCTTTAAGCCATCTTCAATGGCAGGCACAGCGCGCTCCAAAATCACATAACTTGCATAGTCCAAAAACCAGTTTTTGAACATGCCATCTATGTGAACAGCTCCTTCTGCCTGCGGTTGATTTTCTAACTCGTCACTCATTTATTACGCACTTTTTCGGGTGGCAAAGAATACACATAAGTTTTAGCGAAACCGATTTTGATTGCACAGTTTGTGTAAATCTTGCCACAAGCGAATATGGGGGTGGACACCTTTCTGTTAATAGGAGGGAGGTTACAATTCTATCTATTCCCACTAAAACCCTCCCTGCAAGAAGGTTCTTCTGCGGGTAAGTTTCAAATCTTGCAGCACGCTTGATTTTACTTTTAGCTCTATAAGAAACTGTTGATACTGCACAGGGAAAGCCGTCCAATTAAAGCTCAACTCCCAGCAATGCAGATCGCGGATAACCGTCAGGTTGGTGAGCGAAGGCAGCTTTTGCACAAAATCAAAACCAGTGTTTAAGGCAAACTTCCAGTTTGGGGTAAGGTTAAAATCGCCCTGCACGCGCAACGATTGAGTGGTTACAATCGTGTCGGGATTATCAAAATTTCCGCGCGAAACATCGAAGTTGTAAGCTAGGTTTAGCGTCCACGGAATATTAAAATCATAATAATCATCGGGGTTCAGCGACACATAATCGCTCATCATGCGCGGAGGTGGTGGAGTGCTTACGCCACCCGATTTTGATTTGCCCTGAAAGGTAGCATTCAAAGCAAAGTTGGCGGAGGCAAAGCGCAGCAACTGTCCAGTTTTGGTGTAATAAAAAGTATTGATTTTTTGGTTGTTGGAATCGGTAGCGTAAGGGTCGAGAGCAAAGCGGAAGTTCAAAGTAAGGTTATTGAGAATACGAGAGTTGCCTTCAAATATAAAGGGCTGCAAGCGCAACGAATCGGCTAGAAAATTGTAACCGCCACTGATGTTGAATCGCTCTAACACACCAAGATATTGCGTGTTGGTGGCGGTATCTTTTTTAGAAAAAGCTTTTACGTCAAAGTTATTGTTCAAGGCAAAACTCAAAGTGCCCACCTGCCCCTGCCCGGGCACGCCATACACGCTTTGCACCATTTCGTAGGGCGAGTAGCGCGTGGTTGCCCCTTCATTATTGGATGATTTCACATCCTTGTAATACTTCCATCGGCTGCTACCAAAATCTGGGCGATAGTTGAAGGAAACAATGGGTGTAAAAATATGTCGGATAGCTTTTAGGTATTTGCCCTTAAAGTTGAAAACACCTGTAATTTTGGTGCTTAAACTTCCGCTGACACCAAAGTCGCGCACACCATAGAACCCGTAACTTGTATCGCGAATAAAGCCTCCATTAAACGTGTCCACTCTATTAGTGGTGGGATTGAACGCATACACCGTATCGGGATTCCAACTTCTATTTTCTTTTTGAAAATACCAACGCTCTTGATAATTAAATGAAGGATTGAAGTTGAAATATTTTAGGAAGGTAATGGGCGCATCTACTTGAAAGGTTTGGTTTATACCATACTTCAAATCTTTGGTAATGGTTTGCCTGCGCAGAAAAAGCGAATCGTAGGTAGAAACAAAACTTTTTGCTTCAAAGCCATAAGTGAAGCCGATGTTTTCGTACCACTTGGGCACACCTGTTGATACCTTTGATTTAAAAGGATTAATACGCGAAAGGTTCAAACGAAAAACAGGCAGCGTAATATTCAACCTTTTGGTTAAAAGATTTTGATCGTGGTTAAAGTTGAGCGAAAGCGAAACAGGCTTGCCAGGAAATACCCTTGAATAAGCCACAGCCGAGGTAAACTGCGTTTGCAACAGGCGCGAATCCGTTACCCGCGAATCAGAATAGAAACTGTTCGACTGTGCATTGATGTTGATAGAAAAGTTAGAGTTGGGAATGCTCTTAGGGTCTTGCGTATGGCTCCATTGAAAAGCAAAAGAGTTGTTGGCTTTAGCACCGGGCAGGTCGGCATCTTGCGGTTGGGTGCGGAAATAAGTGATGGCAAATGCACCATTCACTTTATAGTTGACTTTGTATTGCGAGCCCACGCTAACACCAAAAGTGCCATTGGTAAAAACATCGCCCGTAAACTTGAGGTTAAAGTAATCGTTTACCGCCCAAAAATATCCGCCTTCGCGCAAGAAGAAACCATAGGCAGCATCGTTGCCCGGCTTAGGAATAATCAAGCCAGAACGCTTGCCCTGCTTTGCCGGAAAAATTCCAAAAGGGATAAACAAAGGCGTTGGTGCACCGCCAATCACCAGATTTGCGGGACCCGTAACCAATACTTTATTCGGCACCACTTTCACTTTTTTCGATTGAAAATAATAGTGCGGATGATCGAGGTTGCAGGTGGTGTATTTGGCGCGCAGGCTATACCACTCGTCATATTCGTTGCGCTTCACGGCATCGCTGTGGATGTAGGCTTCGCCCTCTTGGGTTACCACATCAAATATTTTGCCGCGCTTGGTTTTAAAGTTATAAGCCATGCGCCCTGCGCGATAATCTTTGCCCGATTCGGTGAACACCGGCTTGCCTTCCACTTCGCCCGAAGAATCATTTCGCATGCCGCCTGCTGCAAGCGTAAAGGTTGTCCAGTCAAATTCCACCGAGTCGGCATTCATTTGCATGGCTTCGTATTTAAGGTCGGCTTTGTTGTACAAATACATTTTGCGCGTGTCCAAATCATACACTATCGAATCATCTGCCGAATAGATGATGGGCGTTTTTATTTCGCTTTCGGCAAACTGCGCATTAACCGTGTCCACCTTTTGCCCAAGCGAATCAGTGGTTACATTTAAGGAGTCTTTTGTTAGAGTTAAAGAATCATTTGTTACAGCGCGCACGATTTTTATTGAACCATCGGCAGTTGTATCCACCCCCCGCGGCAAGCCAATCGTGTCAACCCCTAAACGTTCTTTATTTTGTGCGTTTGTATTGGTCGAAAACAATAAAATAGACATTGCCACACCGATAGTGAGATACAAACGTTTTATGTTTAAGCGATAAGTATATTTTTGAAGTCGCTTGATGAGAATTTGTTTAATGAGGCGCCAAAACTAAGAATTCAATAAAACGTGCGGTATATAGTTATATTATCTTTGTTGTTGATTGCTGCAAATCTGTCTGCTTTTGCACCGCCTACTTTTGCCGTAAAAACGGTGGTAATAGATGCCGGACACGGAGGCAAAGACCCAGGTGCTATCGGAGCCAATAAAACACAGGAAAAGAACGTAGCATTGGCTGTGTCGTTAGCTTTGGGCAAAAAAATTAATGATGCTTATCCCGAAGTAAGGGTGCTTTACACCCGCAGCACCGATGTGTTTATTCCGCTGGTGGACCGCGCCAATTTTGCCAACAAAAATAAAGCTGATTTATTTATTTCCATTCACTGCAATGCTGCCGAAAATCGCTCGGTGAAGGGCAGCAGCACCTACGTTTTGGGTTTGCACAAGTCGCAGGACAACTTGGATGTTGCCAAGCGCGAGAACGCAGTAATTGAGTTGGAAGATAACGTAGATAAGAACTACGACTTCAACCCCAACAGTACTGAAGGGCACATTATTATGAGCATGAAGCAAAATGCTTTTTTGGAACAAAGTATTGATGTGGCAGCCCGCATTGAAGCCGAGCTGACGGGGCGCAAAGAAACCAGCGGCAGCCGAGGGGTGAAGCAGGCGGGATTCTTTGTTTTATATAAAACTTCCATGCCCTCGCTGCTAGCTGAGATTGGTTTTATTTCAAACCCTACCGAAGAAATGTATCTGGCAAGTAAAGAAGGGCAAGACGAGATTGCCGTTGGTTTGTTTGATGCGTTTACCGGCTACAAGCAACACATTGAAAGAGCCGGAAAGCCACTTGCAAGCGCAGCAAAAGACACAGCAAGTTCGCAGGTGATAGAAAAAAATAATCCGCCTAAAATTGCTACCCCAGTGGTGGAGACCGAAAAAGTGGTGGTGCAGAAAACGGAGCCCGCAAAAAAAACTGCTGTAAAAGAAACGCCTAAGCCAGCCGAGGTGAAGCCCGAGCCTAAACCTGTGGCGGTGAAAGAAGAACCTGTAAAGAAGGAAGAGCCCAAGCCCCTGCCAACAAAACCCGAGCCTGTAAAAAAAGAAGAGTCCAAGCCTGTGGCAGCGAAGGAAGAACCCGTGAAAAATGAAACTCCTCAGCAGGAACCTGTAAAAACAGAGGTGTTGGTGGTTAAAGAAACACCTAAAACTGCTGTGCTTGAAAAGAAAGAACCAGCCGCATCGGGCTTAGTATTTAAGTTACAAATGTTTGCCTCTGCCAAGGGTTTGAAATGGTATCCGCAGTTGACCGAAGCATTTGGCAGGATAGATGTGGAAACGCTTCCAAATGGCATAAACAGATTTATGACAGGCAACTTTGCCACCTACGAAGAAGCCGAAAAACTAAAGCCTAAGGCAACCGAAAACGGCTACACCGATGCCTTTGTAATTGCCTACCGCAATGGCGAGCGATTGGATATTGCCGCTACCCGCGCATTGAAAAAATAGCACCGCGCAACAGTTTTATCAGTAAAAAGCAAGTCGCGAGGAACAGGTGTTAATGAGTAAAAGCTATGTTCTGTAAACTGGCTCGCTATAAGCCAAATCTGCAAATTGCTTTGTTTGAAACTTTATAAGTGCAAGATGCATCAAATGCTTAGAGCCAATAACATTTTCACCCAAGATTTGAAGTTGCGATTGGAATGCTTCAAACTTAAACGCACCTGTGCCTGCAACAACTACATTCAGTTTGTTTTCGGTAAGGTGTTGCATTATTTCATCCACACTATTGCATTGGGTTTTATTCAATTCGCTTAGGGAACTATCAAAAACATTCCAATAAACATCATTCCTTCTTGCATCTAAAACAGGAACAAAAAGAATTCTTTCATCCTTTACAATTACTTGCATTCCGGCAGCCATTGCCTGTAAGGTATTGATTAATATAAGCGGAAGGTTGGCAGCATAACAAATGCCTTTTGCAGTAGAAAGTCCTATACGTAAGCCAGTG
Source organism: uncultured Chitinophagaceae bacterium (assembly GCA_964552715.1). Classification (GTDB taxonomy): domain Bacteria; phylum Bacteroidota; class Bacteroidia; order Chitinophagales; family LD1; genus UBA7692. The sequence goes on from CAZKHZ010000039.1 coordinate 5,276, forward strand.
TAAGAACCAGGACCTTCACTCACTGCAATTGCATTCAAGTGTGAAATGGATAAATTATTTTCGGCAAGCAATTGCTGAATCATCGGTGCCAACATGCGTGCATGGCTATTTACAGTTTCAGCCTCTTTAGATGCAATTAAAATATTTCCATGTGCAATGCTTACCGAACAAATCGGTGTGGCGGTTTCTATATGAAGTATTAAGGGATTATCCATTTATCTGCAAAACAGCGGAAACTATTTAGGCTCAACTTGCATTTGCTTCATCAGTTCTTCTAAGGCTTTGCGCTGCTCCTCGGGCGACATGTTTTGAATATCTTTCATTTTTGAAATATCAATAGAACCTGACAAACCCGGATACATTCCGCCTTTCTCATAGCCACTAAGGCTAAACAAGCCTTTTTCTAAAGTTTTTTTCTCCGCTTTCAGTAAATCAATTTGAAAACTTTGTGTTCCCTTACCTGACAATACACGCACCGGAAAACCACCTGCACCTTTAGCTTCAAGGGCTTTATTCAAATTGTCTTTACCTGTGTATTGGGTTTTAATTTTTGTAAAATCTGAATAGCCCGTCACATCGGTACTCGTCCACATATCCTGCAACTCTTTGCCGCCTTTAATTTTCACTTTTACATGCGTGGCATTGAATCCATTCACTTTCTCTTTGCCAATCACCGTAATTTCATAATCGCTTTGTTTATAGTCTGTCCATTCATCACTATTGTCGGTGATAATTTCTGTATAGGTTTTTGAAGTTGAGTTCAACATGTAAATTTTAGTAGGCTCCTTGCTGAGGAATAAAGCTGCCATTCCTTTGGGCATAAAACTTGCCATTTTGCCTCCTGTAAAATTCATTTCGCTGCGGCTGTTACCATCTTGTGCATACACTTTCATGTTACCCAACAGACCTTCGGTTTGGCTGCTTAATTTGAACTCCATAAAATATCCCTGCCCAAAAGCAATAGTGGAGATGAATGTTGTAAGTAGAAAAAGATACTTCATAAACCTATAATTAGGTCACGAATAAAACTAAGCATTTGAAATTCACCACTATAATTGCAGCCTTTAATAAAATTTTATGCCTGATAAAAGTATTATCGAAAAATATGCGCGCCTACTTGTAAACTATTGTTTGGAGGTGAAACACGATGATAAAGTATATATCACTGCCTCGTATTTAGCTGAGTCTTTATTGCGCGAAGTGGTGATTGAAGTGTATAAAGCAGGTGGACATCCAGTGCTAAATATAGAACTGAATTTAGGCAATGCCACCGTGCTAAATTATGGCGATACACACCAGTTGCAATGGATAAATCCTACCAAAAAAATTGCGATGGAATCATTCGATTGCTACTTAAATATTCGTGCATCTTTTGAAAAAGGTGATGATGAAAAGGCACCGCTGAATACAGAGAAGTATCAGGTTTTTCAGGAGGCTCAACGCTCGATGAATCAATTATATTTTGAACGCACGGGCAATGGAAGTATGCGCAGATGTTTGTGTCAGTATCCCACACAAGCTGCGGCAGAAGATGCAGAAATGACTTTAGAGGAATACGAAAAATTTGTTTTTCAATCCTGCTATTTGTATGATGAAAATCCTGTAGAAAAATGGTTGGAAGTTCGTGCTACACAAAAAGCTTATGTGGAGCGATTGAACCAAGCTGATAAAATTCATTACAAGGGTCCAAATATTGATATGACTTTTTCGGTAAAAGGACGCACTTGGATAAACAGCGATGGGCGCGCCAACATGCCAAGCGGGGAGGTTTTTAGCGCACCAATTGAAGATAGTGTAAATGGGAAAGCCTATTTTTCGTACCCAACAATTTACATGGGTAAGGATGTGGAGGGTGTTTCGCTTGAAGTAAAAGATGGTGAAGTGATAAAGTGGAGTGCCGAAAAGGGGCAAGATATTTTAGATAAAGTATTCACTGTTCCTGGAGCGCGCTATTGGGGTGAAGTTGCTGTGGGTACCAACTATAATATACAGCGCACCTCGCGCAACATTTTGTTTGATGAAAAAATTGGTGGCAGCATTCACATGGCGGTTGGGCAATCATACAAACAATGTGGTGGCTTAAATGAAAGCACGGTGCATTGGGATATGATAACGGATATGAAAAATGGTGGTGAAATTTGGGCAGATGGCGAGTTGATTTATCAAAATGGCAAGTTTTTAATTTGAATTTTAAATAACATCGTTTGGCAAAACCAATTCAAAATATTTCTGTTTAAAACTCCCTTGTCTATTATCTTCGCAACAACTAAATGTCAGAAAAAGTTACACCATATAACGATGTCAACCGCACCAAGAAAGCGCAGGTGGAAGAAATGTTTGACAACATTGCACATCGCTATGATTTTCTGAATCGCTTATTGAGTTTAGGTATTGATAGAACTTGGCGCAAAAAGGCAATAAAATTCATTGCAGAAATCAAACCCAAAAGAATTTTAGATGTAGCCACCGGCACAGGCGATTTTGCATTTGAAGCATTATCTGTAAATCCTGAAAAAGTTATAGGTTATGACATTAGTGAAGGCATGTTGCAATATGGAAGAAAGAAAGCTAAGGAAAGCAACACTAGCCATATTGTTGACTTTGTGAAAGGCGATAGCGAAAGAATGGAATTTGAGGATGATTCTTTTGATGCCATTACAGTTGGTTTTGGCGTGCGCAATTTTGAATACCTAGAGGAAGGCTTGAAAGAAATTTATCGCGTTTTAAAGCCTGGAGGTAGATTGGTAATTCTTGAAGTGAGCCTGCCACATAATGCTGTGGTGCGCTTTTTCTACGACATTTATTTCAGTTTTATTTTGCCAACAGTAGGCAGGATTTTTTCGCGCGATGTGCGTGCATACACCTACTTACCCGAAAGCGTTCGAGCATTTCCTCAGGGGCTTGCTTTTACACATATCTTATCTAATGTTGGTTTCGCTAATGTTGTATGGAATCCATTAACACTGGGCACTTGCGCTATGTACACGGCTGAGAAAAATACTACTCCGTAGTTTGATTTACACGCTCTATGGTGTAGTTCAAAAAGTATCTATCCTTTAACTCATATTTACTTAAGGGACAAACATCTTCATTTTCCCCTTCAAAAGGTGATGATTTGAAATAGTTATAATCCAATAAATCTTTTGGTGCATGAAGTTTGGTGGCTTCTCCAAATTTGTCATCAAAACAGCCGCCCCAAGCCATTGCAAAGTTTATCATCTTTTTCTTGAAAAAACGCTTGGTTTTTGGTGTGCATGGTTGGCATTGGTCTGTTGCTTGCCCCATCAACTTGTCCACGCCATCAGCTTCCCAGCCGGCAGCATAAACACGGAACTTTTTATCCTCAGGTACATACAACTTGAATGAGTTGTTCAATTCCCATTTTCGCTTATTGGTTTTGCCTAAACCCTTACTCAATATTTTTCCTTTTGAAGGAAAAAAATCATTCAGTAAAATCCAGTTGCTGCCTACATTTACATACATTCTAACTTCGGCTTTTCCTCCTTTCTCGCTCAGTTTTCTAAAATCTAATTGGGTAAGTTTTACCTCATACTCATTAATTTTATAATTGGCAGGAATACCATCACCTTCATCCCAATACAGATAAATTGTTTTTGCAAAAATCGCCAAGTCGCTTATCTGCTTTTCTTTCCATGGAATAAATACTGAAATAGAGCCTTCAGAATCATTTACAGTGATGGTTTCTTCCTCGCTAAATGAATGTCCTTTTTGCGTTAGTAATTGGTACTTTAACTTAGCATTAGCAGACGGCTTGGGCAGCGTGTGCATCACCTTGAAATAGTAATCTTTGCTACTCATTTTTACCCGTTGCACCCAATGCGGAGATTCTGCTCTATTGTTTATAAGCGCACCTCCATCACAGCTTGCAAAAACATCTACGCGCGTGGCAAATTTTGGTGTATTATTTTCTACTTCAATTTTCTCAGGCAATTGCCTTTTAGTTGCCACAAAACGCGGTGGATGAATTTCTGCCTTTGCGGGCGGATGACCTCTATCCCAAACATAATGCCCTTCTACATGCACCCAATCGCCAATAGATGCCCAAGCCCAAAACATATCTCCACGTTCGTGCCCGGCAGAGAAAAATCCTGCGCTATTTCCCTTGTCCATTATATCCTTGAAAGGATTAAACTTATTGTAGTTGCCTACGCCCGACTCCCACTCTACATGCACTACACTGCGCAATGCGGTATCATCATGGTCTTTGTTTTTGTAAACCAACAGCGGCAATAAGTTTGTGAAGCGATTGTCATCAGTCTTGTCAGGTATCACATCAAAATTCACATCGTGTGTATAATGGTATAATGGATAATCTTCGTGGCTAATATGCGGCCCATCGCCACCATGCGTTGCATTAAAACCTACGGTACCTTCCAAAATGGCGATATAATTTTCGTTTATTATTGGCTGCCACGAAGGCAACACCACACCAATATCATAGAACTCTGTGCGCTTTAAAATTTTAATGGTATCGCGGCAGGGTTCATTGCCTATTTCTGCTTCTGTACTTACTGGATGTCGCTTGAGTGCTTGTGCTGTTACTGTATTTGCAACACACAAACCTACAATCAATAAAAACCAAACACTTCTCATGTTGCTGGCTAAACTAGTTTTTTTGGAATAAAGTTTTGTCCGAAATTTTCATTCAGCAGCATTTTGGTAATATACCGTTTGGACATTTGTAATGGTCTAAAACATAAATTTCAAACCGACTAAACAAAGTCACAACGTTATTACCCATTGTAAACAATAAAATGCCTTTCAGGCTAATTTTATTGTACAATTGGTATAATCGCAGCATGAAGTTTTTAATGGTTTGCATGGGTAACATTTGCCGCTCGCCAATAGCGCACGGTTTGTTGCAGCATAAAATTGAGCAACAAGGAATGGATTGGCAAGTGGACTCGGCAGGCACTAGCAGCTATCATCAAGGAAAGTTGCCCGATAATCGCGCCATCAGTTGTATGCAAAAGCATGGTATTGACATTACTTATCAGCATTCGCGCCCATTTGAAAAGGCAGATTTTGCAAAGTTTGATGTGATATACTGTATGGATAAAAATAACTATTGGGATATCCGCTCATTGGCAGAAAATTCAGTTGATGAAAACAAGGTGTTGTTGATTTTAAATGAAGTAACACCCGATTTAGATGATAGCGTGCCCGACCCATATTATGGAAGTGGCGATGGCTTTGAACATGTTTACAAAATGTTAGATAAGGCAACGGATAAGATTATTGAAAAGTATAAATGAGCAAACACAGCTATGAGCGATAACAAAAAAATAAAACCTGCACTAAGCAAAGGCACCCGCGATTTTCTTCCGGAAGAAGTTACAAAGCGCAATTTCCTTTTTGACATCATCAAGAAAGTCTTTTTGAAATATGGCTTTCAACAAATTGAAACGCCTGCAATAGAACGTTTGGAAACCCTCACCGGAAAGTATGGTGAAGAAGGCGACAAACTCCTTTTTAAGATTCTAAATAGCGGTGATTTTTTGAAAGACACTCCCGCTGATTTGCTCACAGAAAAGAACTCGCGCGAAACGCTTAAACATATTGCCGAAAAAGGTTTGCGTTATGACCTAACGGTTCCGCTGGCGCGCTACGTGGTGCAACACCAAGAGCATTTGGCATTTCCTTTTAAGCGATTTCATATTGGTGCGGTATGGCGTGCTGACCGTCCGCAAAAAGGTCGTTACCAAGAGTTTTATCAATGCGATGCGGATGTGATTGGCAGCGAAAGTTTATACAATGAAATAGAACTGGTTTCGATTTTTGGTGAAGTGTTTCAAACATTAAAGTTTGATAATGTAGAGCTGAAAATTTCTAACCGAAAAATACTGGCAGGCTTGGCACAAGTGTTGCAAGCCGAAGATAAATTCACCACACTTACCATTGCCATCGACAAATTAGATAAGGTGGAAAAAGAGAAAGTGCTGATAGAATTGGGCATTGAAGGTTTCAGCCAAACACAATTGCAAATGCTGAGTGAATACCTTGCCATTAAAGGCAACAATGATGAAAAACTATCGAAGTTGAAGGTGTTTTTTGGTGGTAGTGAAATTGCATTAGCCGGAATTAAAGAATTGGAATTTGTTGTGAATACTGCCCACAACTCACAACTCTCTATTGACCAAACTTTAGCGCGCGGTTTGAACTATTACACAGGTTTTATTATTGAAGTAAAAAACCACAGCGGCAGCTTGCGCAGCAGTATTGGCAGCGGTGGCAGATATGATAACCTTACCGAAATGTTTGGCGGGCGCAACATGCCGGGCGTGGGCATCAGCTTTGGCATAGAGCGCATCTACGACATTATGGAAGAGTTGAATTTATTCCCCAGTGGCATCACGCAAGGCACCAAAGTTTTGCTTGCCTATTTTGACGAGCCTTCGCAGCAATATGCTTTTGGTGTATTGCAAAAAATTAGAGCCGCAGGCATAGCTGCTGAAATGTACCCAAGCGTTTCTAAACTTGCCAAGCAGTTGGATTACGCCAACAAAAAGAAGATTCCTTTTGCCATCATCATCGGCAGCGAGGAAGTGGAGAGTGGCTTGCTTACTTTCAAAAATTTAGAAGCAGGCACACAAGAAAAATTGCCATTGCAAAACATCATTGGGCAATTGAATTTTTGAGGGCCATGTAGAGATTTGCTATTTATGGATTTACCATTTACAGAATTACAGATACATGAGATTGCTTCGTGGCTCGCAATGAATTGTGTTTAAACAATTTTATCAGCAATTAATTTAGGATTGTTTACCCATAGAATACAAATCGTTTAAACCTAGATTTGTTCCGCCAAAGCGTATTAAGGGCATAGATGAATAGCAGGAAAAAGTTGGGAGTTGAGAGGAGAGGGTTGGGAGGAGCAGTCAATAGGAAGATTAGTTGGTGGGTGGTGGGGAGATTTTGGCGGTAGGGGTTTGGGTGTGTTTGTTGGTTTTTTATTTCAGCTAATGTTATTTTCAAAACATCTTTTTAGTTTTATAATTCTGCTTGTTGGATTATGAATTGGGGAACTTAGTTTGGGAGTTCAGCAATTAAGTTTGAGGGTTTTTCTTCTGAGCCATTTCCTACCAACAACCTGTTTTAAAGGCATCTTCATCAATTACATAGTAGATTCGGCTGCGCCAAACACGGCTACAAACAATAGCTTTTTCACTTTCCAACATTCAGAATATTCATAAAACCAAAATCATCTTATGTTTATGCCTTCGCAAACAGCGGGGGCATTTTTATGAAGGTAATATTACTTGCCGGTGGCTTAGGCACAAGACTGAGAGAAGAAACTGAATTTAAACCCAAACCAATGGTGGAAGTGGGTGGCATGCCCATTTTGTGGCACATCATGAAAACATACTCGCATTATGGATTCAAAGAGTTTGTGGTGTGCTTGGGCTACAGAGGCGATGTAATCAAAAATTATTTTCTGAACTACGAGATGCGCTCCAACGATTTCACCTTGAGCCTTGGTAGTGGAAAAGTAGAAGTACACAGCACGCACGATGAAACATCATGGACTATCACCTTTGCCGAAACAGGCTTAAATGCCATGACTGGTAGCCGCATTGCACAAATTGAAAAATATGTGGATGGCGATGTGTTCATGGTTACTTATGGCGATGGCGTGTGCGATGTAAATATTGAAGACCTGTTGAAGTTTCATAAAAGCCATGGCAAAATTGGCACCGTAACCGGAGTGTTGCCTCCATCGCGCTTTGGCGAATTAGAAACCGATGGCAATATCGTGAAGTCGTTTGCCGAAAAACCACAGATGCACCAAGGCGGCTTAATCAATGGGGGCTACTTTATTTTCAACAAAGAATTTTTTAAGTATTTGAGTAAAGATGAAAGTTGCATCATGGAGCGCAAACCACTAGAGCAATTGGCTGAAGATGGCGAATTGTGCATCTTTGAACACAAGGGCTTTTGGCAATGTATGGATACCTATCGTGATTTTGAATATCTGAATAGTTTATGGAAGGATGACAAAGCGGATTGGAAAGTATGGTAGGAAGTTTTAAAACAATAATTAAGCTGTGGGATTAACATACGCAAATATCAAATTATCGAACCCGCGCAATGTTGCGCTAAACCCTTTCGAGTCAAAAGCATTGGTTGATTCGGGTGTGTTGATGTTATGTATTCCACAAAACGTGGCAACGCAATTAGAGCTAGAGGAGTTAGAAAAAAGACCTGTATCCACAGCACAAGGCACAACACTGAATGTACCCTATGTGGGTCCGGTGAGGGTAGATTTTGATAACAGATTTTGTTTTGTTGGGGCGGTAGTAATTGGCAACGAAATTTTGCTTGGTGCGCTGCCAATGGAAGATATGGATTTAGTGATTCATCCTGTATTGCAGAAACTAATGCCTAATCCGCTGCATCCGAATAAACCAAGCTACACAATAAAATAATCCTTGAAAGCATCAGCAAAGTGAACTTCAAACAAGCATTTAAAGGCAAAAAAGTATTTGTAACCGGACATACCGGTTTTAAAGGCGCGTGGCTTGTGTTGTGGTTGGAATCCTTAGGCGCAAAAGTGAAAGGCTATGCCCTAAAACCCAACACCAAGCCATCTTTGTTTGAGTCGCTTGCCAAACAATTGCAATGCGAAAGCGTGATTGCGGACATTCGCAACAAAGAAAAACTGACGAAAGAAATTCTCGATTTTCAACCTGATTATATTTTTCATTTAGCAGCACAAGCCATAGTGCGCGAGAGCTATGAATTTCCTGTAGAAACATTTGAGGTAAATGCTATTGGCACAGCCAATTTGTTGAATGCCGTAAGAGATTTAAAAAAGGCTTGTGCGATTGTAATTATCACAACAGATAAAGTTTACCACAATAACGAATGGCATCACCCCTACCGCGAAAGCGACCGACTTGGCGGCTACGACCCATACAGTGCCAGCAAAGCCGCAACGGAAATTGTGGTAGATTCTTTTCGCTCAAGTTTTTTTAACCCGAACGATTTTGCAAAACATAAGAAAGCAATTGCCACTGCACGTGCAGGCAATGTGATTGGTGGTGGGGATTTTGCCAAGGATAGAATTGTGCCCGACATATTTCGCGCACTTAGTAATGAAGAAAAAATAGAAGTGCGCAATCCGGCAGCAGTGCGCCCGTGGCAGCATGTGTTAGAGCCACTTTCGGGTTATCTTTTATTAGCGCAGAAGTTGCAGCAAGAACCTTTGCAGTTTTCGCAAGCCTTTAACTTTGGACCCCATCTTACAGACACTTTGCCAGTGGGCGAATTGGTAGAAAAAAGCATAGAAGTGTGGGGCAAAGGCAGCTATCATAGTCCTACACAAAAGAACGCACCACACGAAGCAGGTTTACTGAAATTAGACATCAGCAAAGCAGTGAATGAATTGCAATGGCAACCAAAATGGAATGCCACAACTGCCATCGAAAAAACAATCGGCTGGTATAAACAATCACTTGTAAAGAATTCATCAGCATATCAACTTTGTTTAACGGATTTAGAAGATTATCAAAAGAAATGACAGAAAAAGCAAAAAGAATCAGTGCTTGTAGATTATGTTATGCAAACCAATTTAAAGAGGTGTTTGTTCTGCCCTCAATGCCCCTAACAGATGAATTTGTAACAGCCGATAAAAAAGGAAGTGAATTTCTCAGCGATATTAAAATTGCTATATGTGAGCATTGTGGATGCGTTCAGAATATGAATGACACAGACATGGACGATTATTACAATGACTACACATATACTGTTCAGTCTTCTGCTTTTGCAATTGATTTTATGCGAAAGATGGCTGAGAGAATAAATGATTCATTTTTTAATGGAAAAAGCAATCCTAAAGTTATTGAAATTGGCAGTGGCAGCGGTGAGCAGTTATTAGAATTTAAAAAATTAGGTTTTGAGGTATTGGGCATAGAACCGTCAAAAAAATTAACTGAATATGCTAATGGGATTGGAGTAAAAACACTTCACGCATTTTACGATGATAAGATACTTGAAAAACTTCCCGATGATTTTAAAGAAGTTGACTTGATAATAAGCAGCTATACATTTGACCACATTCCTGAGCCATCTCATGTTCTGCAAACTATCAATAGAAACTTGAAAGAAGGTGGAATAATGGTACATGAAGTGCATGATTTGAATTTAATTAAACAACGCAACGAGTATTGCCTTTTTGAGCATGAGCATTATACCTATTTAAATGAAAATACGATGAAATGGGTGTTGGCTCAAAACGGTTTTCAATGTCTGACATTCAACTTGCTATCAAAAGAGGAGAAGAGGGCAAATTCACTTTTAGTTGCTTCGCATAAAACTACACTTATAGAAAGTGTGGATATTGATGTGACAAAGGAAATTAGTGAACTACAAACGCTATCCAAAAATATTCAAGAGTCAATATTCAGAATTGATAATTGGCTTAACAGTAATAAGGAGTTTAAAATAGCTGCTTATGGTGCAGGTGGAAGAGGTGTTATGACGATTGCAGCTTTAGACAACTTCAAACTTTTTCGCTATTTGGTAGATAAAAATCCAAAGGCACAGGGTATTTTTGCTCCAAAATCTCACTTGCCTGTATATTCAATTGAAAGGTTGGATGAAGATAGAGTGGATAAAATTTTGGTTTTTAGTTTTGGATATTTTAATGAAATTGTAGAGGAGTGCTGCAAACGATTCAATTATGAGCCGCAACAATTTATCTCACTCTTAGACATTATTGAATTACAGCATGCCTGATATAATTGTTCATGGAGCTTCAAGCTTTATTGGTAAGCATTTTTGCAAACATCTCATTGAGAGCAAGAAGCCTTTCACAGTTTTTGCAAGAGAAAGCAGCAACCTACCCTTTTTAAAAAATGCAAAAAATGTTTCAGTATTCAGATATGTCAACAACATTGAGGAACTTCTTGATGTAAGATTGGATAATCGTTCTCCAATGTTTATTGATTGTGCTTGGAGTGGAGTTTTTGGTTCTGAAAGAAATAACCCTGAGCAGATAAGCGTTAATGTACCAATGTCTATTTCTTCAGTGAAAATTGCTCACCATTTTGGTGCTTGTCATTGGGCTGGATTTGGTTCGCAAGCTGAATATGGCAACTTAAACAAAAGGATATCTGAGGTTGACAAATGCTATCCAACAACACTCTATGGAAAGTCCAAACTTTTTTGCGCTCAAATTACTTCTGAATTATGCCAATCATACAAAATGGAACACACTTGGTTTCGTTTGTTTTCGGTGTTTGGTCCAGATGATAATCATGATTGGCTGATTCAATATTTAATAAAAGAGATGTTGAAGGGTAATGAAATAAACGTAACCAAAGCAGAACAGTTTTGGGATTATCTATATGTAAGTGACATTGTTTTGATGCTTGAAAAACTTATGAACTCCAAGGGTTTGGGAATATCTAATTTGGGATACGGGAAAGCCACTCAATTAAAATTCATTATTGATACGATAAAGGAAATAACTCAATCCAATTCAATAATAAATTATGGGGCAGTTCCATATAGAGAAGATCAAGTTATGTTTATGGAAGCAGACATCACTAAAATTAGTACGTCTTTAAATTGGCAGCCAAAGGTTGATATTCAAGAAGGGTTAATAAAAACAGTAAATTATTTAATTCAACAAAGTACCCATGCGCTGTAAATTATGTAAAAGTGATGCGTTTGAAAAAGTCATTGATTTCCAAAAGTATCCAGTCACAATATCAAATCTATTTTCTACTTCAGATGAAGCATTAAAAGGAGTTACTCAGATCTCTTTTTTGAAATGTAAATACTGCAATCACATTCAAATTTCTGATGATATGCCCCAATCATTTTACGATGAATATGTTATGACTGTAAGCCATTCAAAAAAGATGAATGATTTTCAACATGAACAAGCAGCCTACTTTATTTCAAAGTTTAATCTTGTTGGAAAAAAAATATTAGAAGTTGGTTGTGGAGACGGCAATTTTTTAGAAATACTCGTAAAAATGGGTTGTAATGCACAAGGAAATGAGCCATCAAGACCATTTAGAGAACTTGCTTTAAAAAGAGGTGTAAAGGTTGATAGTCAATTTGTAAATGAGGACTATAAAAATGAGGACGCGCCATTTGATGCGATAGTTTCAAGGGAGGTAATGGAGCATGTTCCTGACCCTATTGATTTCTTGAGAAATATTCGAAAGTTTCTTAAAAATGAAGGCGTAGTTTTGATTGAAATTCCCAACGGAGAAAAGATGTTGAAGGAGTCTCGTTATTATGATTTATTCCCTGACCATTTATCCTATTTTACACGTGAAACACTAACACTTGCAATGCTACTTTCTGGGTTTAAAGATGTAGAAATTTATTATGGAATGGATGATGAGTTTATCTATGCGACTGCCAAAAATAACACACCCAACACACTTGATTTGAATATTGCATTCAAATCAATATCAGATGATTTTAATATACTTACTGAGACTTATAACCATATTGTTGTTTGGGGGGCAGGCGGAAAGGGAATTGCAACACTTGGCTCTTTAGATGATGCTTCTAAAATAAAATATGTAGTTGATGCCGATTTATTTAAGCAGGGAAAATATTTACCATCATCAGGTTTATTTGTGAAGCCAATTGAGGATCTTTTCAAAGATGAAAAAGTTGATGCACTCGTAATAACCAATCTTGCATATTTAGATGAGGTAGTAAAAACATTAAGTGAAAACAAATTCACAAAAAAGGTATTCGCACTTTCAAAAAATGGCTTAACTGAGATAACAAAGTAGGAAATGGTAAATTTAGTTGCAACCGCAAAAGAGATTCGAAAGAAGATTCTGTATATGAATCATTATTCCAATGCCTCACATTCAGGCTCTGGATTATCAACAGTTGACATCCTCACTTTTTTGTATTTTAAATATATGAATCTAAATGTGGAAAATGCTAAGGATGAGACCCGAGACAGATTTTTATTGAGCAAGGGACATGGAAGCGCAGCATTGTATGCAACACTTGGATTAAGAGGTTATTTTCCGTTAGAGTATTTGGACAAATTTTATGTTGATGGAGGGATACTGCCGGGTCACTTAGATAAGGAAGCGGTTCCGGGAGTTGAAATTTCAGCAGGTTCTTTGGGGCATGGATTGGGGCTTGCAGTGGGGTTTGCTCTTGCATTGAAACAAAAGAAAAACAAAGCAGAAGTTATTGTGATGATTAGCGATGGTGAATTGAATGAAGGCTCTATTTGGGAGCCACTACTACTTGCTCCACATCACAACTTAGATAATTTGACAGTGGTGGTCGATTATAACAAAATTCAGAGTTTTGGTATCACTAATGAGGTACTAAATCTTGAGCCTTTGAATCAAAAAATTCTTGCATTTAATTGGCATTTAATTGAAATTGATGGTCATAATTTTGAAGAGATAGAGAAAGCATTTACCGAAAAAACAAATAAGCCAAAGTTGATTTTGGCACATACTATTAAAGGAAAGGGGGTAAGTTTTATGGAAAATAAACTTGAGTGGCACTATCGTTCACCAAATAAAGAATTATTAGAGCAAGCATTTATAGAAATTGACGCTGCATGAGAAAGACATTTATTAAAACCCTTGTGAGTTTAGCTGCTAAAAATGAGCGGGTTATTTTAATTACCCCTGATATTGGTTATTCTGTTTTAGAGGAGTTTCAAAATGCTTATCCATCGCGATTTTTCAATGTTGGTATTGCCGAGCAGAATGCAATTTCTATTGCCGCGGGAATGGCTCTAGAAGGAATGATTCCTTATGTCTATACCATCAATCCATTTGTGTGTATGCGTCCTTTTGAACAAATAAGGGTTGATGTAGCATATATGAAAACGAATGTCAGGATAGTTGGCGTGGGTGCCGGTTTTTCCTATGGTGCTGCTGGAGCTACACATCATTCAATCGAAGATATTGCGATAATGAGGGCATTACCTGGAATGACTGTAATATGCCCTGGAGATCCATGGGAAGTTGAACAAGCGATGAATGCTTCGCTTGATTATATTGGACCTATTTTCCTTAGATTAGGTAAACAAGGAGAACCTATTATCAATGACATTACTTCATCATTTAAGATTGGCAAAGCAACTATTATTAAGGAAGGAAAAGATTTGGCAATTATTACAACAAGTAACACACTTGAAATTTGCAATGGCGTTATGAATCAGTTACAGCAAAAGGGCATCTCTGCTTCACTCATTAGCATGCATACTATTAAACCATTTGATGCGGAATGTGTGCGACAAATTTTAGATAAAGGTATTCCCGTAATTACTGTGGAAGAACATAATATAATTGGTGGATTGGGGTCTGCTGTTGCAGAGGTGATTGCAGAATCTGGGCGAGGCATAAAATTTAAAAGAATTGGTGTAGAGGATGCGTACTCTCATTATGTAGGTAGCCATAATTACATTCGTGAAAAATTTGGAATTAGCGAGTCCAACATTTTGAAAATTGTGATGGAGTTAATTAATTAATATATGCTGCTCACAATATCCATTCCTACTTGGAACAGAGCAAAAATGGTGAATGATTTATTGCAAGAATTAGAAAGTGCAATTGTTTTTCACAACCTCCAATCCGAAGTTCAAATTGTTGTTTCGAATAATGGCTCTGATGATAATACAGAAGAAATTGTTTCACGCTTTTCAAGAAAGTTTTCACTTTTTAAATACAATAATAATGGCACAAACAAAGGAGCAAAGTATAATGTAATTCATTCTATGTTTTTGGCAGATGCAAAATTTGTAATGGTTGTTGGGGATGATGATAGATTGCAAAAGGATGCACTTCCGAAAATTATTGCATTATTAAAACAGTATTCTGATTGTGGCACATTAATTGATCATGCCCATTTCAAGCGAAAGTATTTCGGCAATGGTGACTCACCTGCGCTTGTTTCGTTTTTAGAAAAGCATTTCTGGAATATGGGCAATGCTGGATTTTTTATTTGTAAGACATCTTACTTTAAGAATTATGTAACCCAATTCGGCTACGATTTTTTTAATGAATGCTGGCCCCAATCGCAAATACAAATTCTTGGTTTATTCAATAACCCAAATGATAAAATTTACATTGAATCAATTGGTATTCATGCACCAAGCATGCATGGCGAAGTAATGCAATACACTTCCTTTTATTTGTGGCGAACTTGCTATTACGAATTGTTTCTTTCTGCTGAAGCCATCAGAAAAGAAACTAGCCAAGCCGTATTTCAATCATGCAGAACGTATCTGAAAGGCAGTTTGGTACAGCAACTTTTTAATATGCTGCAATGCGGAATTTTTGTAGATACTAATGCGCAAAAGCTAAAAACGCGACAGCATATTTCAGCCAATCTGAATCTTTTTTCATTCAAAGAAAAAGTGTTGTTGAGCATCATCATTATTGGATTGTGGTTGCCACCTTTTATCGCTAAGCCATTGGCAAACACAGCCATATTTTTACTGAAGGGCAAAGCAGGAATTCAAGCGAAGAATGCTTTCGCGAACAATGAAATTGCCAAACGCATAAAGAAACAGCAAGGTGCAATCAGACAATTGGAGTTTGAGAAATAACTACCGGATTAGGGTTATTGAACCTTTATACTTTTTTCCAATAGCATAAAGCATATACACATACACACCAGCAGGTTGTGGTTTACCTCTGTAGAAGCCATCCCAACCAATTTTTCTATCTGTACTTTTGAAGACAATCTCGCCCCAACGATTGAAAATTTTCAATTCGTAAGGACTACAATCCCCAAAACCCAATACTTCATAAACATCATTGCTATTATCTTCATTGGGCGAAAATATATTTGGTATAAATATTGCACCTTGTTCTTCGCTCAATGTTATAGCCTTTGTTAATTCGTCTTCACACAATGTCCCCTTATTTATAATCAATTGCACTTTATAGATTCCTCCATCCGAGTAAATATGTTTGGGTGAAATGGATGAATCTGTTTTGTTGTCGCCAAAATTCCAAAAGTGAGTGATTGCATTCTTACTTGTATTTTCTATCGCAATTTCTTGAGAACAAGAATTTACACCTATCTTAAAATCTGCAATACCATCTGGTAATCGCAATACAAATAGTTTGCTGATGGAATCCAAACCGCAATCGTTACTTGTAATCAATTGAATATTAAAACTATCTTCTGTAAGATAGGTGTGTTGCGGGTTTTTAAAACTGGAAGAATTGCCGTCTCCAAAGTTCCATACAAAAGTTAGTGCATCTGTAGATTGATTCACTAAGGATATTGAAAGACTGCAAAAATTAGTGTCAATACTAAAATCGGCATTGGGCTGAAAGAAAGGGCGGAGGTTTACTGTGGTAATGAAAGTATCGCTGTAGCAAGAATTTGAGACACGTAAAATAGCTGTGTAGCTTCCAGCCGATGCGTAAGTATGTATTGGGTTTTGAGATGTGTTTGAATCTCCATCACCGAAGAACCACTGCTGCGAAGTATAATCCAAAGAAAGATTATTGAAGGTAACTAAGGGGCTACAAGAAGTAGTATCAACCTTGAATGATGCTACCGCAGGGGAAACACTTGTAACACTTACTTGCTGCGAAGCAGTATCACTGCCACAAGCATTATACACAATCAAGGTTACAGCATAAGTGCCGGATGACAGAAAGATGTGTGTGGGCTTTTGAGCGGTATCCAATGGAGTTCCGTCACCAAAATTCCAGCTATATGTTACAGATTCGGTAGAGCTATTTGTAGAGCTTACGCTTAAGCCACATGTGTTTGATGGAATTACAAAACTGGCATTGGGGTTTGTAAAGGGAAGTAAATTAAGCGTTGTAGAATTTGTATCGCTGCCACAAGAGTTTGTGGCAATTAGAGTAACTGTATAATTACCGGATGCAGAATAAGTATGCACTGGACTTTGAGTGTTACTTGAGTTTCCATCTCCAAAAAGCCATTGCTGTGAAGTGTTGTTGCTAGAAAAGCTATTAAAAGTAACAAGGGGGCTGCATGCATTTGTGTCTATTGTAAATAAGGCTACTGGTGCAGGAATATTTGTAATGGTTATTTGCTGCGAAGCAGTATCACTTCCACAAGCATTCGTTACAATCAAGGTTACTACGAATGTTCCTGCCGCTGGAAAAATATGAGTGGGATTTTGAGTAGTTA
>CAZKHZ010000040.1:0-9940 GCA_964552715.1 uncultured Chitinophagaceae bacterium
ATTGGTATGAAAAAGCATTGAGAGGAAAGTTTGCAAAAACAATTGGCGACATCGTTTTGAAAAATATTATAGAAGAAATAGCGGTAGAATTTCCAGCGACAAATACTTTAGAATTTACCGAGTTTTATAAACACAGAGGTTACGACATTCTGAAAGACAAAAATTGGTAGAACAAAAAGAGCGAGCCGATAACAACACCTACAAAAAATTGGCGGTTCAGTGGTTAAATGATCCCGATAGATACCGGGATTTTGCTTCGTATCAAGTTTTGTGCAAGAAAAAACTCAGAAAACCTTTCATCGTTTTTTAACCAAAAATGGTCAACCTATTTCAGGATAAGACAATCTATACTGTAAACACCTAAGTTTACCACCACCACACACCTATATCTTTTTCTGTACCCTATCCTACTTGTACTTTATTTACGCAAAATTTTAATGCAGATGAAAGGCAAAGTCTATTTAATACCTTGTTTATTGGGCGGTGAGGAGGCATCTATTCTCCCTGAGTTTAATAAAAAGATAGTGGCAGAAATTGATGTGTTTGTGGTAGAAAACCTGCGCAGTGCCAGACGGTTTTTGCGCACCTTTGGCTACACAAAAAACTTTGATACCGAAGTGCAATTTTTTGAATTGGATAAACATGCAGCCAACCTGAATTATACCCAAATGTTGCAGCCTGCTTTGAAAGGAAAGAGCATTGGTTTAATAAGCGAAGCTGGCAATCCCTGCATTGCCGACCCAGGAAATGAGTTGGTGGCAAAAGCACATCAATTGGGTATAGAAGTAGTGCCATTGGTGGGTCCAAGTTCTATACTACTTGCCTTGATTGGCTCTGGTTTCAATGGGCAACAGTTTGCCTTCAACGGTTACCTGCCAGTTGATAATACCGAGCGGATAAAAAAGTTAAAACAATTGGAAGCCGAAGTTTTGCGCAGCAACACCACACAGCTTTTTATGGAAACACCCTATCGCAATCAAAAGCTATTGGAAGAAATTATTGCACAGCTTGCACCCGAAACAAAACTTTGTATTGCCTGCGACCTTACCCTGCCTGAGCAATTTATAAGAACACATCCGCTCAGTTTTTGGAAACAAAACCTGCCTGAATTGCACAAACGATATGTAATGTTTGCATTGGGGAAGTAGTTGAGTGCTTGTCTTTCAAATTTCAATAGATGAGAAGTGTAGTCAGCAAAAATTAATTTCTACATTTATCTTTCTAACACTTACTTAGGAATAATTATTACATACTGCTTTTTATAAAACCCAAAGCAAATTACTGGTGATTAAATACATTCTCTTAGTGCCTTTGGTTGGTTTGATTGCCTTGTTTATGCTAAGGTTGCGCAACAAAACCTTCTATCGCCTTTTTCTAATTGTAGTGGCAATTGTAGGTGTGGTTTTTGTGTTGAATCCGGAGCTAACTACTAAGCTGGCAAACCTTGTGGGTGTTGGTCGTGGCACCGATTTGATTCTTTACTTGTGTGTGATTGCTTTTTTTCTGGCATTCATGGTGCTATATGCAAAAGTGCGTAACCTAGAGGCAGCGCAAACTGAATTGGTGAGGCAACTTGCTTTGGCAAATGCGAAGCAGCCGTAATTTGTTTTGTTAGAATAAAATTGTGCCATTATATTCGGCATTCATTCCAATAAAATTTTCTATAATGCGTTACTTTCTAACAACTTTATTCTTTGCTTTTTCATTAAGTGTTTTTGCTACTAACCCTGGACTTGAAAGTGTTTGGTACAATCAGGAAAAAGACGGCAAAATTCAGATTTATAAAGAAGATGGATTGTATCACGGCAAGATAGTTTGGCTAAAAGAACCAACCTTAAATGGCAAGCCAAAATTAGATGACAAAAACCCCGACCCTGTGCAGGCAAAAAAGACTGTGCTTGGGGCAGTAATTATTAAGAATTTTACAAAAAAGAGCGATACGGAGTTTACAGGAGGCACTATCTACGACCCTAAAAATGGCAAAACATATTCTTGCAAAATTACTTTGAAGGGAAAGATTGTAGATGTTCGTGGCTATATCGGAATTCCAGCTTTTGGAAGAACCACCGTTTGGACTTTGGTGGAGGATTGAAATCTCTTTCATCAATCTAATACCAATTCTTTGTTTCTTATTGCCTCAACAGCTCCAAGAGTTGCTCGCAACTTCTTATAGCATAAACATTTTTAGGTAAATCAACTGGATTGAACATAATCTGCGCGCCACCAACAACTATTTTTGTAGCCGGAAAAGTTGAAGCTATTCTGTTGATATAACCTTGCAGAGGCAATTCGCTGGGAACAACAGTGAAAAAAGTTAGGAAAAAATCGGGCTTGAAGTCATTGTAAATGTATTCAATGTCATCGAAAGGAATCGAAGTGCCAACATACACAACCTTGTGGTTGTGGCTTCGGAGAATATATTCGGTGAAAAGCAATAACAACTCATGCGTTTCGCCCGAGGGCAGAAACAACACAAACTTTTTACTGTTTTCGGTAAGTTTTACGAATTGGCTGTCGGTAGCTACGGTAATTTTTCTGCGAATAAGGTTGGTGATAAAATGCTCTTGCACTGGGCGCACAGCACCTGTGGTCCATAAAGTGCCAGTGCGTTGCATAAACGGAAACACCACAGCATTAAAGGTAGATTCAAAACCTAGGCTAACAATAGAAGAAGTGAGGGTTTTTTCAAATCGCGCTTCATCAAAATCGAGCATAGCGTGCACCAAAGAATCTAAATAGACACTAGGCTCAGCGTTTTCGGTGGCAATCTTCAACACCTTGCTGTTGATGTCCTCGTGCTTCATATTCGCAATTTTAGAAATGCGAAAACCATTGCGATTTAGCAAGCTTACATTTAGGATGTTTTTGAGTTGCTCATCGGTGTAATAACGTATATTGGTGTCGGTGCGAAGTGGTTTTAAAAAATCGTATCGCTGCTCCCAAATGCGAAGCGTGTGCGCCTTGACGCCCGAAAGCACTTCTATATCACGAATTGAATACTGAGCCACTGATTTAGTTTTGAGGTATAGCCGCCAAATATAGGGTTGCTAATTTTAACATTCCAAGGAAACAACCATAATGTGAAAAGGTTGCATCAGGATAAAAATACAGCAAATCAAACTTAGCTTGTGTTTTGCCAAAAACTTAGGCAATAGCTGTAAGAATCAATACTTAATCAACCTGTTTTGGCGAATACCTTTCGCAGTTTTTGCAGCAATGAAATAAATGCCAGCAGGCAACTCACTCAAGTCAATTTCTAAAGAAACGGCAGCAGGAAGAAATTTCTTTAAAGTAGCGCCTGAAATATCTGTGATTACCAAGACATTGATTTGCTCTGATGCTACCACATTTACTTTTTGTGAAGCAGGATTTGGATAGAGGAAAACCGTTGAAACGGTTTCCAAATCTTGCACCGATGAAACAAAATTGAAATAAGTAGAAGTAACCGTATTCGTTTTTATCGGCTCATTAAAATCAAAGTAAATACTTGCACTGTTATCAACCACCGTGCCATATCCTAAACCACTTTTCCTTTTAATATTGTATTGAACAAAGCCATGACTTTCAGGCTCATTTGCATTGCTATCGGGTAACATTATATTGCTGAAAGTGAAAGTAATTACATTACCAGCTAAACTTGTTGAATAAGGATGGCTTGCCATTAAAGGGCGTAGTGATGCGAGATTCAAATCGCTATCCAGCGTATCTTTTATAATCACATTTACAGCCGGACCCGTGCCTGTGTTTTGAAAGCGAACTTTGTAAGTAAGCAGCGAATCTGCAAGTGTTATTTTGCCATCCACATCTTTACCTGAAGGAGACACTTGTTTATCATTCGGGTCGTAAGCACCTACTATTAAATTGTCAGCTATGTGAATGTTATCTTGCGGAAAAGCATCTGTAGAATCAGGAAAAATCCAGAGGGTGTCTTGCAACGGAATTGATGGCGCAGTTGGAAAAGGAAGTTGAAATGCAATGTCAATTCTTCCCTGTGTTCGGGCAGGAATATTGGCAATCTGCCATTCAATGATGCGGTTGACCGTATCAAGAAAACTTGGTTGAACTGACATTAATGGAAGTTGGGTTAATGTATTGAAGGCGACTTGTGTAATGGAATCGTACTTCATTCTGAGAGTAGCATCTGTAGAAACAAAAGCACTGTTTCGATAAACAATATTTCCTTGACCAATAAAGCCGAAAAGCCACAAACCAAATGGATTGAATGTAACTGAAAGATCACGCAGATTGGTATCTGGTTTGATTGGGAAATTTAAGTTGCTAATATAAGGATGCAATGTATCAGCAAAGAACGTGATTGAACTGCTGTTTACACAGCTTGTAGTCAGTGAGTTGTCTAAGCTTACTGTAAACGAGTCTCTGGAATAAATTGAAAAATTGTAAACGCCACTGTTGTTTGTAAAGTAAGTTTCTCCGTTGCTGCATTCAATCTTTACTCCCTCTACACCTTCATCATTGCTGTCAAAAACACAGTTGTTGTTTACATCCCAAAAAGCCACTCCAGACGCGCTTACACAGATATCGCTATCCATTACATCAATGTATAGAGCGCATTTTAAACTGTCAAATTCCTGACAAGAAACCCCTGTCAAGAGAAAAAAGCCTTGAATATTCAAAAGTGGGGGATTTGTTAAGAGTGTAAAATTCTTAATTTTTGGGAAGAAAAGCCCTGAACTTATTGGCGTTCCAACGATTCTGAAACACGCGACATCACCATATTCCATTGTATCATTGTAGTTATCAGATAAAACAACCAGCCCATTACCTATTTCAATTGAGTCTATCAACAAACTCATAGGTTGCATCGGAACTTCATTATATTGAAATTGGATTTCAACATCTGCATATTGATTCTTTTTTAGGCAAATTTTGTTTTCTCCGTTTTTTGTTATAAATCCTGAACGATTGAATTTGGGGAATGTGCTACACTGCGATTGAACTTTGAACGCAAATATTAGTAATAGCAAAAGCTGAAGGAGATTTTTTTTCATAATAAATGTTTCCGCAAATGTATGTAAGGCGTATCCTATTTGATGAATCTGAATTGTCATTTAATTGTCATTTTTTTCACCAGCGATTGTGTCTTATATCTCCCACCTAAAACATTATCATTGCACCGTTAATGAACAAAGAGCAACACATAGATTTACTCACCAAAGCGTTGAATATCAAAAAACGCTTTTTGGCAATGTATAAAGCCGCCAATGCTGGGCATGTAGGTTGCTCGCTTTCGTGTGCCGAGATGCTCACCTTCGCGCGCTTTGGTTGGATGAAGGAGGAAGATGAACTCATTCTTTCTAAAGGTCATGCCGCGGCATCCCTATATAGTTTACTGGCAGAAGAAGGGATTCTTAGCGAAGCGGATATTCAAACGTTCTACAAAAATGATACCTACTTAGCTGCGCACCCTCCAGCTAATAAAATTAAGCGGATTCCTTTTGCCACGGGTAGTTTGGGGCATGGCTTAAGTATTGCCGCGGGGCTCGGCTTAGCTGCCAAGTTGAAGAAGAACAATAAGCAAATATTTTGCATCACCAGCGATGGAGAAATTAATGAAGGCAGCACTTGGGAAGCCGCATTGTTTATTCGTCAGCACAATCTCAAGAATGTAGTGTGGATGATTGACCGCAATCGCCTGCAAGGCTACGGCAGAACAGAAGATGTGATGCAATTGGAACCGCTTGCCGATAAACTAAAAGCCTTCGGCTTTAATGTGTTGCAAGCCGATGGGCATGATTTCATTTCGTTTGAAACTGCGCAACTTGCAACTCGTAACTCGCCACTCCCAACAGTTATCATTTGCAACACAACAAAAGGCAATGGATGGAAAGAGTATGAAGACAAAGTAGATTGCCATTATCTGTCAATAAAAGATGAACAATTTGAGGAAATTAAAGCTGAAATTGAACAACAGTTCACCCTGTCTATAAAGAGTAATTCCGTAAATGGTAAATAGTAATCATGCGTAACGAATTTGCAGCAGCAGTTATTGCAGCCAAAGCAGGTAATGAAAATCTTGTTTTCATTACAGGTGATTTGGGTTACATGGCTTTAGAAAAAGTAGAGCAAACTTATGGCGAGCACTTCATTAATGCCGGAGTTGCCGAGCAGAATATGGTTACAGTTGCCGCCTCATTGGCTTACGAAGGCTTTGTGCCTTTTGTGTATAGCATCGCACCTTTTGTAACCCTTCGCCCTTATGAGCAAATCCGCAACGATGTTTGCTTACACAATCTTGCAGTAAAATTGGTAGGCAATGGAGGTGGCTACGGCTATGGCATTATGGGTGCTACACATCATAATCCCGAAGATATTGGCGCATTGCGCATGTTGCCCAACATGCGCATTTACGTGCCATTAGTTGCCGAAGATGTGGAGCAATGCGTGCAACTGATGATTGCCGATAAAAATCCCAACTACTTGCGCTTGAACCTTGCTGCAAAATTTAATTTCCCTGTTCCAGCCTTTTCGCAATGGCGACATTTAAAACATGGAGATAAAGCGGTATTAATTGCTACAGGGCCTGTTCTTCAAAACATCACTGAGCTAGATGAAGCAACCCAAAACGGTTTAGATATTTGGAATCTTAGTGTGTTTCCAGCAAAAGAAATTCCAGATGCTTTACTTGAAAAGATTGAGCAAACGGGCAAAGTTATTTTTATGGAAGAGCATTATGGCGAAGGCGGCATGTGCGAAACCATTTCGCATTTATTGTTGGGTAAACTAAGTACGCCAGTAAAAACACTTTCGCTCAACGCAAAGGGTTATGCAAGCGGTAAATACGGGAGCCAAAAATGGCATCAGGAAGAAAACGGCTTGAGCGGAAAGTTGTTTACAGACAATGTTTCGGAGTTTTTGAAATAACAATTGTCACAGAATTGTCATTTTTTTATCTGATCAGTAAATTGCAATACATACTATATCTACTTTGCATACCTTCGTTGCGCTTTGAGCAAAAGACTAATTAAATCCTTTAGTATTCTTTTTGTTGCCTTGCTGATGTTGCAATCGGTAATCAGCATTTTTGTGTATGATATTAAACTGCAAAGCATCAGAAAAAAATTCAAATGGGAAACGCTAAACCAATTGCAGGATGCTCAATTGGCATTGGTAAAGGTTGCAAAGGTTTTAGAACAGAAACCTAACCCACAATTCAAGAGATTGGATGGAAGAGAATTTCAGTTCTTGGGAGAGATGTATGACATTGTGCGCAAGACAGAATATTCTGATACTACTTATTACTACTGTTTTCATGACTCTGATGAATCGGAAATTGTTCGCGGCATAAATAGGTGGATGCACGATAACTTTGGCGACAGCAAAAAATCAAACGATAAATCAAAAGCTGTGAAGGATGCCTTTAAGCAACCTTATTTACCTGCTGTGTCATGGAGTCCAAATTTACCGATAACCTCTAAATCGTTTTATACATATATTTCAGAACAATACTATTCAGTGTTTCTAGACTGCGCCACTCCTCCACCCGATTTTACTGGTTGATTTTTTATTAGCTGTAGCTGTGCAGCAATCAATAACGTATCAATATCATCACGCTTATATCGCGATGGCACTGATTCGATTTCCATATCAATCAATTAATTATTTAATGAAAAATATTTTATCAGTAATTCTGTTTGCTGCATTTGCCATTCATTCATTCGGGCAGGATGCAGAAGAAAAATACATCGACTCTTTACTAAACACAAAGGAGTTGGATGAAGTAGTAACTACGGCAAGCCGTTTTGCTGAACTTAAAAGGAATGTAGCACAGCAAACTATCGTAATTACTTCAAAAAAATTAGAAGAGTTTAATGCACAAAATACTGCAGATGCCTTGCAGATGAGCGGCATGGTGGGCGTGCAAAAAAGCCAGCAAAATGGTGGTAGTTTGCAAATACGTGGCTTTGAAGCAAGTCGTGTATTAATGGTTGTAGATGGTGTGCGAATGAACAATGCCATTTACCGCGCAGGACACTTGCAAAATGCTTTGCGAATTGACAATAATGTATTAGACAGAATTGAGGTTTTGTTTGGTCCAAGTTCCACAGTTTATGGTAGTGATGCATTGGGTGGTGTGGTTCATTTTAGAACCAAAGACCCAAAGCTGGCTAAGGAGAAGAACTTTCTTGCTAGGGGCTCGGTGATGGGGCGTTTTGGAACTGTGAATAATGAAGGAACAGGACACTTTGATGTGAGCCTTGCTAATCAAAAGTTTGGCTCACTCACTTCGGTAACTTTTAGTCGCTTTGGTGATTTAAAAGCAGGTGAAAACGGCAATCAGGAAACAGATACACTTTGGAATTTGAATAGATACGTAAAGCGCAATTTTGATAATACGAAGGATACGATTGTAACCAATAATGACCCTTCGTTGCAAAAGCGTACTGGTTATATTCAATATGATATTTTGCAGAAATTTCTTTACAAACAAAACGATAAGATTGTGCATGTGTTGAATCTGCAATTTTCAAATACAGGTAACACACCTCGATATGACAGACTTACTACACCTGCAATTGCAGAGTGGTATTATGGTCCTGAAACGCGCACACTAGCTGCTTATGAATTTCGTTACCGCAATCCAGGTGGTGCGCTAGATGAAATTACAGTTGGGTTAAACTATCAATACATTCGTGAGAGTCGCCATAACAGAAATTTCAATGCGGCTTTCAGAACCGACAGGGTTGAAACGCTAAACATACCTGCATTCTTTGCAAACTTTAAAAAGAAACTTACAGCAGTAAATGAGTTGTATTTTGGAACAGAGGGTCAGTTTAATATTTTGCAATCTACCGCCCAACGATACAATATTCTTGCCGATACCACTGCACCGCAAAGCACGCGCTATCCTGACGGAAAGAATAACATGAACAACATAGCAGTGTATGCAACACATAGCTATTACTACAAAGACTTGATAGTATTCAGCCAAGGAGTTCGCTATAACTACACTGGTTTGCATGGCGAGTTTGTTGATACCAACTTCTACAAACTAAATGTTGGAAAAGTTACTCAAGTCAATCATACAGCAAGCGGAAATTTAGGTTTGGTAATAAAGCCTGGTGCAGGACTTAAAATTGCTCTGTTGGGTTCATCGGGCTTCCGCGCTCCAAACTTTGATGACCTTGCAAAAGTGTTTGAATCGGTAAAAGGAAATGTGATTGTACCGAATAAAAATCTAAAACCTGAATACACAGTAAATGGTGATTTAACTATTGAAGAAAACTGGGAAAACAAAGTCAAACTGTCTGTCACTGGGTATTACACAGAAATGTTTAATGCCATTGTAACCGAAACGGGTACTTATGGTGGTAGTGACTCGATTTTATATGATGGTGTACTTAGCCGAGTGGTGAGTAATGTAAATAAGCGCAGGGCTTTTATTGCTGGACTTAGTGGTACTATGGACATTCGCCCTATTGAGTTTTTTCATGTTTATGGTTCAGTGAATTTTACTTATGCCCGTATTCGTGACAATCTTAAAACACCTTTAGATCATATTCCTCCATTGTATGGCAGATTTGGAGCAGGGGGAAATTACAAGGGTTTTAGTGCAGATGTTTTTGCCATGTTTAGTGCGCGCAAAAGATTAGAAGATTACAGTCCAGAGGGCGAGGATAACCTTAGCCAAGCAACACCAAATGGTATGCCGGCATGGGTTACTTTAAACATTCGCGTATCGCAAAGGCTTTTCAAAGACCATCTAGGAATTGATCTTGGTGTAAATAATATTATGGATACAAAATATCGCACCTTTTCTAGTGGCTTAACTGCCCCAGGTAGAAATATCTTTGTAGCGTTGAGAGGTTATTTCTAAAGCTGGAATCAAGATTTTTTAAGTTTATTGAAGGGGGAGGCTGTCTATTATATGACAGCCTCCCTTTTTTGTTTTGCTCTACAACTATTACAGGACGTCATGCAA
>CAZKHZ010000040.1:10040-22089 GCA_964552715.1 uncultured Chitinophagaceae bacterium
TCTTTGAATAGCCTCAAGAATGGCTGTGGACTTACATCTCAGAGATTGAAATATTTTGTTTAACTTTATTAACACAATAATTAAACAAAACATTTGGTGGTTTGAATAAATCACAACTATATTTGTGGAAGATTTAAATCAAATAGTTAAACAAAATATTCTTAAACAATTAAAATCAAAGTAATGACTACAACAGTAAATTTTGCATCAGACATCATGCAGTACGAAAGAGTTCTTCGTCCATTTGCCTTCAATCTTACTCACGACCGTCAGGAAAGTGAAGACTTAATTCAAGATACTTTTTACCGCGCTATTGCCAATGCCGACAAATTCAACGAAGGCACCAACATTAAGGCTTGGTTGTTTACAATTATGAAGAACATCTTCATCAACAACTATCGTAAAAACCGTAAAAAGAATACTATTACCGATACCTCCGATAATCAGTACCTGCTGAACAGCACGAAAAAGATTGAGAAAAACGGCTCGGAGCGTTCATTTTTGGCTAAAGACATTGAAGCAGTAATGAATAAGGTAAGCAGTGATTTTACCGAACCATTCATGATGTATTTCAATGGTTTTAAATATCAGGAAATTGCCGGTAAATTGGATTTGCCGCTTGGAACGGTAAAAAGTAGAATATTCTTTGCACGCAAAGAGTTGCAAAACCACTTGCGCAGCATGGGTATATTAAATTCTGCTTATAGCAATTAGAAAGTAATTGATTCTAAAGAAAGGTGCTATTTACATTCCCCTTGTGGAGTGCAAATAGCGCCTTTTTTAATTTCTAGTATATCGTTTTGCCGAGCTTGTTTCCATTCGCTAAATGCCTTCTGCATAGTTTCTAAAAAGACCTTTGTATCCTGCGCTCCACTAACTGCATGCTTTCTATTGAACACAAAAAATGGCACTCCGTTTACACCAATTTGTGATGCTTCATAAATATCATGCTTCACATCATCGGCAAATTGATTGCTTTCCAAAACCTCTTTCACACTTGTTTCATCCAACCCAATTTCAACAGCTAACTGTGTAAGCACAGTGTGGTCGGCTGTGTTTTTTCCATCGGTAAAATATGCCTTAAAAAGTTGCTCTTCCATTGCATCACCCTTTCCCTGCAACTTAGCAAAATGAGAAACTCTGTGTGCATCAAATGAATTGGCTACCACTGCTTTGTCAAAGTTATAAGTAAGTCCAACTTGCTTTGCCATATTTACTACATGGCTCACAGTTTGTTGAGTATAATCCATTGACCATCCTTTGGATTCGGCAAGATGTTGAATTGTATTTTTTGAAGGGTCTGTTTTTAAATCGGGTTGAAGCTGAAAACTCTTCCACACTATTTCAATTTTATCGCCTTCAAGAAATTGCTTTATGGCAGCCTCAAACTTTCGTTTACCGATATAACAAAATGGACACATTACATCACTCCAAACTTCTACTTGCATTTTTTGCGCTGAATTAATTTCCACTGTTTTTGTTTTTAATTTTTTTGATGGTTGAGCAAGTACAAATTGTATTTGCAAAATGAGAAAAGCTAAAATCCGAATTCCAAGTATCACCATTAAGCTGCAATTATCAGAATTAAAAAGTTTTGATTTGCAAACTTAAGAGTAGTCGTTTGAAATCCCTTGTTATTTTAGCTGCATGAAACATTTATACCTCATAACATTAGCACTCCTTATTTTCTGTTCAGTTTCGGCACAGCAATATCCTTACAAAGAAGGTTTTGAAACCACATTAAGCAACCAAGTTCCGGCAGGCTACTTTGGAGACATCAATGTACTTAGCTATCATGGTATGAATGACTTAAAAGGACTTGCAGCATTGCTTTTCTCAGGTGATACCCAAGACTCAACAATCACACCATTAATTGGTCCGCTTACACAAGGCAGTATTTTAGTTTTTTATTATCGTTGGGTGCGCGACAACATTTATCCATCAGAGCCTAAAATGCCTAAGAAAGGAGATAAGCTGGAAATTCAATTCACAGAAAATGACAGCACCTTTACAACAGTTCATTTAATTGATTCGGCAACACATAAACCAAATTTAAACTTTAAAAGAGTGCAAGTGCAATTAGGTAATTATGCAGGCAAAAATGTGCGTTTCAAATTTCGTTGCATTCGCGGCACCGACAGATATTTTATGGATATTGATTCTATAAGCGTGCAGAATCAGGGAGGTTTTAATTCCATTGAAGAAACTGTAGAAAACAAGCTGCACATTTACCCTAATCCCTGCCGCGATTACTTTGTGATTGATAAAGAAAACTGTAACGAAGATTTTGAATTAAGCATTACCGACATTTCTGGCAAAACCGTTTTGAATGGCAACAGTGCTTGTATGCAATCGGTAAATGTGGGTTCGCTAGCAAATGGTTTGTATTTTGTGCAAACCAATATCGGTAAAAACTACAACAGGCAAAAGTTGCTGATTCAACGATAAAAGAATAGAAAGTTCTAGCCCTCTAAATTCAATGTAATGGTGAAGGCGCGGGAAAACAATTTGTCTATTACTCGCGAATAGATAAGCCCATCTGTGGGCTGATGAATATTCAACACTCCATGCGTGAACTTAAATTCTGGGCTCATAATAAAGTAAGGAAAATAATACATGAAGCCTATGCCGGCTTCTACAGCTACATCATGTCTGTTTACCTTAATTATATCAATTGACCTGCGCGATTTTTGATTGGATGCAAGGTCAAAATCGTAGCGCATTCCAGCTATAACATAAATTCTAAAATCTTTAATGGGTTTGCTTTTGTAACGAATTAAAACAGGAAAATCAAGATAAATTGATTGCACCGTTTTCTTCAAAATAGATGGATTCCCTTTCTGTGTATATTCAATTGATTTATCAGAAAAAGAAAGGGTTGGAATAAACCTTAAATCGAAATACTTATGGAATTGATAATTGCAAATGATACCAAGGTTAAAACCTGGTCCCATAACAGGTCTCATGGAACGAATGCTGTCTGTTTCAGCCCTAAATTGCTTTCGGATTAAAGTGAAATCTGCAACGTTTACACCTACTGCAATACCAAAGTAAATCTGCTTCTTCCCAAGTTCATGCACATTGAATTGCGCATTAGCATTCAAAGCCATCAACAACATTATTAAAGGAAGAATATTTCTCAGCATTACAAGCGCGAAGTTATGATTGTGCATAACATCATCAAAAACAATATTTAGGCGATTCTTTTTCTCTTCCATCTTTTGTGGCTCCAAAGCCAGTTGTGCGGTGTATCGCGAATACATTTTTCTAATAACTCAATATACTTGTTTGTAATTTCTAAAGGCTGTGTTTCGCCAGCATACTCGGCTATTAACGTTAAATCAATCCTGAAATTGCCTCGACTAACCCGAGCGATGTTGCAAAACACAACCGGCAGATTGAATTCGCGCGCCATATCTTCTACTTTGGTATAAAAAGCTGTTTCTTGATTTAGAAATGTTACCCAATGGAAGGAGTTCTTCTGCGAAGGTGCTTGGTCGGGTAGAAAGACGATGACTGGCTTTCGCGAGGGATCTCTTTTGTTGATAGGAAACAAACCAGTGGCAATTGTATGCTCCACATTCTTCTTCACTTCATAAAAAGGCACGATGTTGAAAAACCTGCTGCGAATTTCTGTCATTAACTTTTCAAAAGCTACATTGTTGAAAGGCTTGTAAGAAACTACGGGCCAAAATCTTACATTCAAACCAGTGCTAATGCCTGCCATTTCCCAGTTGCCTAAATGCCCCCCCAAGCCAAAAAGTAATGGATGATTTTCGTACAAAACATTTACAACCTCCGGATTTGAAAACGTACATCTTCTTTTTGCCTCCTCGGCAGTAATGCTGAAAAACTTAATGGTTTCAACTATAAGGTCGCAAAAGTTTTGGTAAAACTGTTTTCTAATCGCTTCTAACTCAGCATCACTCTTTTCGGGAAATGAATTTTTTAGATTCATCCAAACCACTTCTTTTCTATACTTGAATATGTTGAAAGTGAGGTAATATAATCCATCAGATAGTTTATACAACGCAGCAAATGGCAATTTTGAAAGTGGGACAATTAAAAGGTAATAGAGGATGTAAACCAACAGCTTCATTTGCCAAACATAGTTTTAATTGTGATTTAGCTTTGTAATCAAGTATTGAATTTTACTCAATCTATTCTATATTCGCGCCCGGTTCTTTGAAACAACTTATCCAGAAAGACTGAGGGATTAGGCCCTATGAAGTCTTGGCAACCGGGTTCAACTGCAAAGCTGTTGTGCTGTCGGTGCTAACTCCTACTTCGTTAACAAGCGAGGAAAGATAAGTTCAGTATATATTCTTTTTTATACTGACTTCTTCTAAACAACTTTTTGGATTTGATTGTGTTCTCTGCACCGCATAAAATATTGCGATGAATAAAGACTTGTTGTATCAATTAGCGGAAGAAAAGATTTTGGTGTTGGATGGTGCCATGGGCACTATGATTCAACGTTATACCTTAACGGAAGAAGATTTCAGAGGAGAAGATTTCAAAAATCATACGCATGATTTGCGTGGCAATAATGATTTGCTGAGTATCACACGCCCTGATATTATTGAAGCAATTCACACTGAATATTTGGAAGCAGGTGCAGACATTATAGAGACAAATACATTCAGCGGCACATGGATTGCACAAGCCGATTATAAACTAGAGAAGGAAGCCTACCGCATTAACTTCGAAGGTGCAAGACTTGCCAAGAAAGCAGTAGAAAATTATTACGCTAAAAATCCACAATCTCAAATCACCAATCCAAAATTCGTTGCAGGAGCATTTGGACCAACCAATAGAACTGCATCGCTTTCGCCTGATGTAAATAATCCAGGTTATCGCGCCATTACTTTTGATGAATTGGTGAACGCATATTCTGAACAAACAAGGGGTTTGATAGATGGTGGTTCTGATATTCTTATCGTAGAGACAATTTTTGATACGCTGAATGCAAAGGCTTGTCTTTTTGCTATTCATCTTGTACAAAAGGAGAAAGGAACCGATTTGCCGATAATGATTTCTGGCACTATTACTGATGCTAGCGGAAGAACTTTAAGCGGACAAACTCCCGAAGCATTTGTAATTTCAATTTCACATTCCAAACCTTTCTCTATTGGCTTGAATTGCGCGCTTGGCGCAAAAGAGATGCGTCCGCATATTGAAGCAATTTCCAAGAGCACAACTTGTTTTGTTAGTGCATATCCCAATGCAGGTTTGCCAAATGCTTTTGGCGGCTATGATGAATCGCCAAAGATGATGGGCGAGGCTTTGGAAGACTTTGTAAAAAGCGGATTCGTAAATATAATTGGTGGCTGCTGTGGCACCACCCCCGACCATATTCGGGTTTTTGCAGAAGTGGCAAAAAAATATCCTCCTCGCAAACGCCCAACACCTTATCCTTTTATGCGATTAAGCGGTTTGGAGCCTGTGATGCTCACGCCCGAAAGTAACTTTATGAATGTGGGCGAGCGCACCAACGTAACGGGCTCGGCAAAGTTTTTAAAACTAATAAAAGAAGATAAATACGAAGATGCGCTTACGGTTGCCTTAGACCAAGTGCAGGGCGGTGCGCAGGTGATTGACGTAAACATGGATGAAGGCATGTTGGATGGCGAAGATGCCATGACAAAATTCCTGAACCTCATTGCCTCCGAGCCAGATATTTCGCGCGTGCCAGTAATGATTGACAGTTCTAAGTTTCACATCATCGAAGCCGGTTTGAAATGCCTGCAAGGGAAAGGAATTGTCAATTCGATTTCTTTGAAATCTGGTGAAGAAGAATTCATTAAACAAGCTGATACCGTTAAACAATTTGGTGCTGCTGTGATTGTGATGGCATTTGATGAACAAGGGCAAGCAGATAGCTACGAAAGGCGAATTGAAATCTGCGAACGCAGTTATAAAATATTAGTTGATCAAGTAGGCTTTCCTGCCGAAGACATCATATTTGACCCTAATATTTTTCCTGTAGCTACCGGCATGGAAGAGCATCGCCAAAATGCGGTTGATTTTTTTCGCGCCACAAAATGGATTCGTCAAAATCTAACGCATGCACACGTCAGTGGTGGAGTAAGCAATGTGTCGTTTTCTTTCAGAGGAAACAATGTGGTGCGCGAAGCTATGCACGCTGCGTTTCTTTATCATGCCGTGCAAAATGGCATGGATATGGGTATTGTAAACCCAAGCATGTTGGAAGTGTACGATGACGTTCCAAAAGATTTGCTAGAGCATGTAGAAGATGTGTTGTTGGATAGGAGAGAGGATGCCACCGAACGCTTACTTTCTTTTGCCGAAACGGTAAAGCAAAAAGGCAAAGTAGAAATAGTAAATGAAGAATGGCGCAACGGCACTGTAGAGTCGCGTTTGGCTCATGCTTTAGTAAAAGGCATTGTTGAATTTATTGATACTGATACCGAAGAAGCTCGTCAGAAATATGCAAAGCCATTAGAGGTAATCGAAGGTCCACTAATGGCAGGCATGAATGTGGTAGGTGATTTGTTCGGCAGTGGAAAAATGTTTTTGCCGCAAGTGGTAAAAAGTGCCCGAGTAATGAAGAAGGCGGTAGCTTATTTGGAACCATTTCTTCAAATCGAAAAAGAACAAAGCCAAAAACGAAATGCAATAATTTATGCTGAAATAATTTCTGGCATAAAAGCATTGGCAGAAGTATTGATTGAACATAGAGATGTAAGCCATGCCATGTTCAGAGAAGATGTTGGAAAGGTTGCTTTTGTGTGGGGAAGAAAAGGCACTGAAGAGGTTGCATTTAAAGATGGCTACGGCATTTCAAAAATCATTCACAAGAGAAGTTATGAGCATAAACGCAGACCCGATTTATTCAAACTGAATGGTATTTTAGTTTGCATTAAGTTAATTGAGGTTTTAGCAAAGGGAACGCTCGGGGAGCGCTACAAAGAAAGAGGAAATGACAGGATTGATATTCATTTTGAAAACTACAAAGCAATCATTCAACTAAATTCTTCAACAAATGTAAATGAGCAGAATTGGCTGCTAACAGGATATGAATTAGTAGAGAAAAAACCTGTTGAAGTTGAATCAGGGCCTCGGATGAATCAACCCTACGCATCTGAAGCTTATACCGAATCGCAGCCTCAGATGGGAGCAGGTTCTTACAACGAAGGTAAAGATATTATCGCTGAACCGCAAGCAGAGTATTTATCGCAAAGTTCGTACGACATTTTAGAAGAGTATCCCACCATCAGTGCTTTGCTTTCAGAAGAAGCAATAACAGAAACCTTGGGCTACAATCCTTACAGCAATGAAATTAAAGGTCGCGGTGCAGGCAAAATTCTTCTTGCCACAGTAAAAGGTGATGTGCATGATATTGGTAAAAATATTGTAGGGGTTGTTCTTGCTTGCAACAACTATGAGATAGTTGACATGGGCGTGATGGTGCCTGCCGATAAAATACTTGAACGTGCCAAAGCTGAAAATGCCGACATCATCGGCTTGAGTGGATTGATAACGCCCTCGCTGGATGAGATGGTACATGTGGCAAAAGAAATGGAGCGGTTGGGTATGAAACAACCTTTGCTAATAGGTGGCGCCACCACCTCCAAACTGCACACTGCGGTTAAAGTCGCCCCCATGTTTTCTGGCAATGTGATACATGTGTTAGACGCGTCAAAAGCCGTAACCGTAGCAAGTAGTTTATTGAGTAAAGATGAAAGCGAAAACTTTATAGCCAATGTAAAAAAAGAGTATGCTGAAATGCGCGAACTGCACGCTAACCGCAAAAGTGATATTGAGTATATTTCTTTGGAGGACGCACGAAAAAATAAGTATCAAATTGATTGGAATAATGAAAAAATAACTAAGCCAAACTTTGTAGGCGTAAAGGTTTTTGAAGATTACGATTTGAATGATTTAGTGCCTTACATTGACTGGTCGCCATTCTTTTCTACATGGGAAATGAGCGGAATTTACCCGCGCATTTTTGAACATGAAAGATATGGAAGCGAAGCCAAAAAACTCTTTGATGATGCACAGGTGATGTTGAAAAAAATCATTGCCGAAAAATGGATTACAGCAAAAGGTATAGTTGGTATTTTTGAAGCCAATACAATTAATGAAACAATAGAAGTCTGCAATCAGGCAGCAGAGAAGATTGGTTTTACTTTCATGCGCCAACAAACCAAAAAGCAACCCGGTCAACCCAATATTTCTTTGGCAGATTTTGTAGCACCTTCAGGCGATTACTTTGGAACATTTGCTGTCACTACTGGTATCGGCATAGAGCCATGGATTAATAAGTTTGAGCAAGACCATGACGATTACAATTCAATATTACTGAAAGCATTGGCTGATAGACTTGCCGAAGCATTTGCCGAAAGATTGCACGAACGCGTGCGCAAAGAATTATGGGCTTATGCACCTCACGAAATACTCACCAGCGATGAATTGATTCACGAAAAGTATCAAGGCATTCGCCCCGCACCGGGCTATGCCGCCTGCCCCGACCATACTTTGAAACCACAGATTTGGCAACTGCTAGACGTAGAAAAAAACACAGGCATAACACTCACCGAAAGCTATGCCATGTATCCAACAGCAGCAGTCAGTGGTTTTTATTTTGCATCACCATACGCCAAATATTTTGGTGTAGGTAAAATTCAAAAAGACCAAGTGGAAGCCTTAGCAAAAACTAAAGTTCTTTCGGTAGCCGAAATGGAAAGATGGCTTGGACCTAATTTGAGTTATTGATTGGACTTATTTTCTATATGCAAATATTTTAGTCATCTACTTTTGTAGCAATGTATTTTTAGAGGATGTTGACTTCAAAAGTATTTTCATTAGCAAAGTGTTTCACCATTTTTATAGCTCAGATACTTTTAAACAACTGTAATTAATGGAAATAGCAGTCATATCCCTTGCAGCATTTTTAGTTGCCATCCTCACCTTCTTTTCGGGCTTTGGTTTGGGCACCATTCTTACACCTGTGTTTATGGTATTCTTTCCAGTAGATTTGGCTATTGCGCTTACGGGTGTTGTACACTTCTTCAACAATCTTTTTAAGTTATTGCTTGTGGGTAGGCAAGCCGATAAACAAGTGCTTATTCGCTTTGGTGTACCCGCTGTGATTGCAGCTTTTTTAGGTTCATGGTTGTTGCTCAACATCACCGACCTTGAACCGCTTTATACCTATCAAATGTTTGGGCGCACGTTTGAAGTTTTTCCAGTAAAATTTATTGTCTCTGTGCTGCTCATTATTTTTGCCTGCATTGACTTAATTCCATATTTCAATAAGCTACAATTTGGTAAAGATAAATTGCCGATTGGTGGCGCTATGAGTGGCTTTTTTGGTGGGCTCTCGGGCAATCAAGGTGCATTGCGAACTGCATTTTTAATCAAGGCAGGGCTTTCTAAAGAAGCTTTTGTGGCTACCGCAGCAGTGGTTTCAACCTTTGTTGACTTTACCCGGTTAAGCGTGTACGCCACCCGATTCAGCAAAGCAGGATTGATTGATAATTTGCCATTGGTAATCTGCGCTACTTTATCAGCAATAACGGGTGCATACATCGGCAACAAACTTTTAAAGAAGGTTACGCTCCGATTCTTACAAGTTTCTATTGCTGTGTTGCTGATAATAGTTTCACTTGCCTTGGGCGCAGGGCTGATTTAATGGGCTTGAAATGGCATTGTTTTGAATCAAAATCCTAAATGAAGCAATAAAGGTGGATGATGATTAAGCCTAATTATTGTTTACTCGCCACAATCACAATCTGCGCGCCAAAGAATTTCTTCAAGGGCAAAATCAATTCTAAGAAAGGCTGAAAAAAGTAAATCACTTTAGCCGGAAAAGTAGGGAAGAAGAAAGGCACAAAACCAATCACCGTAAGCGATTCTACCTTTAGCCCCTTTTCGTTGCACCATTGCGTCAGCAACTTTTGCGAAAACGAACGCTCTTCGTGCTCAATGTGATATTGAGAGTTTTTCTCTATCCATTTAAGAATAGGGTTGTTGCCGTTTGGTTCTATGATGATAATTTTGTCGGCAATCTTTGCAGCGTTTTCAATGGCAAGGGCAGGGTCGGTGAGGTGGTGCAGTACCCCGCGAATAATACCCACATCATACTTCTTATTTGGCAAAGATGCGGCATCTAAAAGGTTAGCCACTTGAAAGTCAATATCAGGGCGTTTTTCTTTAGCTAAATCCACGGCAACCGAAGCAGGGTCAAAACCCGCGAACTTTAAATCGGGGCGGGCTTCGGCAAGCTCAATAGTGTAGGTGCCATCGCCACAGCCAATGTCCACAACGGTTTTAGTATTGGTGCCAATCAGTTTCAGTGTTTCCTGTGTTTGGCGCAGGTTTGCCACCTGCGATGAAAATGGCGCATTGTTGGTGTAGCGATAGCCTTTGTTCTCAGCTACATCTTTATTAAATACACTAACGTTTTTCTTTTCTAAAACAACTTGCTTATCACTCATGGTTGCGAATATAATATCGGTGTTGAGAATACAATCCTCTAAATTAATTATGCTTGTTACAAATGGCACAATCCAACTGTTGTTATTGGCAGGCAGTAGCTATCTTAAACAAAGTCACCACGCTTACTTACACCACCGCTAAAGCAAGACAAACCGCGTCACCTATCAGTTTTGCCGCCTTGCTTCTGCCACGCTAAGTGTAAGCGCAGCAAGCCCATCTTTAAGTTCAGTAATGGAAGACCAAGCGTAGCCAATACGCATATAATGTTTGGGCATTTCAAACCAATGACCTGGACCCACGTAGGTTCCATATTTATTATTCAGAATAGCATAGAACTTTTCAATGTCCACAGCATCGGGGTTCTTGATGCGCGGAAAGCAGACCACCCCACCTTCGGGTTGCACCCATTCAAAGTCGTTTTGGTTTTCTATCCAGTGCTTGGTAATTTGAAACTTTCTGCGAATATCTTCTTGAATCGCAGGAAACACACTTTGTTTTTGCAACAAAAAGCGATAGGCAACTTCCTCGTCTAGCACCGACCCGGTGATGTGTATTTGCTCTTTGGCGGCAAGCAGTGTATCCATCATTTCGGTATTGCGGCAAATGACCCAACCCAAGCGAATGCCCGGCAGCCCGTAGCTTTTGGAACATGAGGACACTGAAATTATCTTTTCGGAATAAGTGCAGGCAAGCGGCAGCAATTGCCCGTGCGCAAGGTCGCGGTAGGTTTCATCTGCCAACACAAAACAGTTATGCGTTTCGGCAAGGGCGGCAAGCGTTTTCATGTCTGCATCACTCAGGCAAACTCCGGTCGGATTGTGCGGATGCGTAACGGAAATAAGCTTAGTCCGGGGGCTGATTTTACTTTTTAGTAAATCAAAATCTATTGCAAAACCCTCTTCGAATGTAAGGTCTATGAAATGAATGCAGGCACCAATAGCGCGAGGTGTTTCTATGTTCGTAGCGTAGTTTGGGCGCACCACAATAAGCTCATCACCCGCATCCAGCAGCGAGGTAGCAATCATAAACAACGCAGCAGAAGCACCCACAGTCAGCAGCACATCGTCTTTGGTCAGCAGCGGGCTTTCGGCAGCCAGCAGTTCGCGCAGCTTAGCCTGCCCGCGATGGTCGCCATAGCACAGTAATATTTCATCCAACTTAATACTAGTAAGGTCAAGCAACTTGTCCGTGTATGAACTTTCGGTGAGGTTATTCTTGATAGTATCATACCCCATTTGTTCGGGCGATTCTATTTCGATGGGCATTCTGGTGTAGCGCATGTTGCAGATTTTGAGGCAATAGTAAGGCAATTAGATGTGAGATATTACATACAAGAAGCAAGCGCGAAGAAGTTAGCAGTGTGTGGTAAGTAGTCAAAAACAACCAGCACAATCCCGCTGTATAGCAGGCAAATTTATAGGGATACAACTTCCGCTTGAGCAAATATTTACTATTCCCAAATTATACCTAATCTTTTTATGGGCGCGACCCTACCCCGATAAATATCGGGGTAGGGTCAGGCTATTCGTTACTATCTTTTTGGTGGCGCTTATCATTCACCCCCCGTTTATCCATGCAACTC
>CAZKHZ010000041.1:0-22007 GCA_964552715.1 uncultured Chitinophagaceae bacterium
TAAGTAAATGTTACTCCTGCTCCAAATCCCATATCGCTGTCGTAGTGCGATGATGCGGATATGTATTTTGAAAGGATATATCTGGCACCGATGGAATATTCTAAGTCGGTATTGAACATGCCCCAAAGTCTGAGTCGTTTGGTGATAGGTATATCATCTCGGGTAAGTTGCAAACGGACATATCCTGTATGATCTACCCGTAAATCAGCAACTATGAAAAAGGGCATGGTATATTGTAATCCTAAACAAGCAACGCCTCTGTTGTTTTTAGTGCTGGTTTGCGTAAATATGTTTTTTTCTCCATCATGACCTTCGCGATATCGCCAATCCCAGCCGGTATAAAGCAACAAAAACTGGTTCTTATCCATATAGCGACCGATATGGCTTTCTGTTTCAAAACCTGATTGTTTATTAAAACCTAATCGCCATTCAACATTAAATTTCCATCGGGTATTCATTAGGGAGACTACTCCATCGCTGCCGTTTGTTTCTAAACCAATTTCTGCTCCTAAATAGAATCGTCTGTCATCGGCATAAACTTTTCTCAATGCCTTTTTTGGATTAGCGAATTGAGGATTAGGGGGAGAGTTTTCGTAACTAAAAATTCTTCCCATTCCTGCCATCATGTGGTAAAGGATATGGCAATGAAAATACCAATCGCCATATCCTTCCGATGCATTGAATTCGATGGTATCGGTTTCCATTGGCATAATGTCTAAAACATTTTTTAAAGGAGCATAATCACCTTGCCCATTTACTATGCGAAAAAAGTGCCCATGCAGGTGCATGGGGTGGCGCATCATGGAGTTGTTTGTGATAATAATGCGAATGTTTTCACCTGCCTTTATTTTAATTTTATCGCTTTCAGAAATTGTTTTATTGTTTATCGTCCAAACATACCTAAGCATGTTGCCTGTTAGTTCAAAGTTCAAAGTTCTGAATGGGGTATCGGGCAAGGTTGTTTTAACAGGTGATTTGAGCATGGAGTAATTCAAGGTTACAGGCATTTCAATTTCCTGCTGCTGATGATGATGTTGGTGTTGCTTCTTTTTCTTTCTCTTTTTTGGTGCTTGTGCGCCCGTAATTTCAGGATACATTACTACGTTCATATCCATTTGTTGCAGACTCATATTCATGCCCATATCTTTCATGTTGCCGCCAGTGGTCATCATGCTGTTCATCATTTTCATTCCTTCAAAATACTTCAATCGCGACAAGGGAGCTTGGGGAACTTTATCGCCTTTGCCTAATGCCAGCACTGCGTAACCAATACGGTCTTCTGACGTAGCCATAAATTCGTACGAAGTATGTTCTTGGGGAATGGTAACTAGCACATCATAAATTTCAGAAACGCCAATCATCAATCTATCCACTGCAACCGGTTCCACATCTGCTCCATCAGAAGCTACTACTATAATTTTTCCTCCCGAATAATTCAACCAGAAATAAGTAGATGAACTGCCATTGATTACTCTGAGCCGAACGGTATCACCTGCCTGATAATTTTTCTTTTGTTGATAGGGCATTCCGTTTACCAAAAAACGTTCATAATATACATCGCTTACATCCATGGCGTGCATGCGCTTCCATTCGTTCGTAAGTTTAGTTTTTAAATATCCATCACGGATTGCTTCGCCATAACTTTGAACTGCATCTTTCTTAATCATATACCAATCGGTAGCATAATGCAAAGAGCGTTCAATCTGGTGTGGATTTTCATTGCTCCAATCGCTTAATAATACAACCTCCTCATGCTTGGGTTTTTCAGCGCGTTTATAAATTACAATTGCGCCATACATACCAACTTGTTCTTGCAGCATAGTATGAGAATGATACCAATATGTACCGCTTTGCTTGATTGCAAATTTGTAAATATGTGTGCTATGTGATTTGACAGGGGCAGTAGTAAGATACGGAACGCCATCTTGTTCGTTTGGCAACAAAAGTCCATGCCAGTGAATAGATGTTTCGTGATGATGCATTTTATTGTGCACGTGAATTTCTGCCGTATCACCTTCGGTAAAATACAATGTGGGCATCGGAATTTGTCCGTTTACGGCAATCGCTTTGCGTTCCTTTCCGGTATAGTTCACCATAGTATCAGTTACGAATAAATCATAACGCACTAACTGCTGCGCCCG
This sequence comes from uncultured Chitinophagaceae bacterium, assembly GCA_964552715.1. Lineage (GTDB taxonomy): Bacteria > Bacteroidota > Bacteroidia > Chitinophagales > LD1 > UBA7692. The sequence continues at coordinate 2,142 of CAZKHZ010000041.1, forward strand.
AGTTGAAAATCCGAAGCTGATGAACAATATTGCAAGAATGAATCCCTTCATTTTACTTCACTTTTTTATCGGAAACTGTTCCGCAAGTCAGCATCTTAGAACCGTAATAGGGATTCTTAATTGGCGCTTCTAAACTCAACCAATACATTTTTTTCATCGGGCAGTATTGATAAAATACATCTTGTTTTATGTTGGTATTATTCTTCACTACCTTCCACATAATTGTAGAAACATTAGCAAAATCTATCCGTTGTTTTTCTATATCCGTGGCTCTAGCCATTTTCTGCACGGCTTTAAATAAGATTTCTTTCTCTTTGAAAGCGTCAGTTGTTTCTATTGCTTTTTGTAGCGAGACTGCATACTCATTTGCAGCCTTACCGTCTGAATTAATCAGTGCATTTTTTACTTGTAGATACTGATTTAAAATTGCTTGCGAATTTTGCGAAAAGGCTGTAACACTCAATAGTGACACAGCTATCATTACAATTATAGTTTTCATTTTATTCTGATTTAATTTTATTGACTATGTAAATTTGAATACAGGCATATCAAGTATTATTAACATCATTTCTTGAATGATTTATATGATTTCAGCTTAGATTTTTTTCCATTTTAAACGCAGGCTGTTACCAACTACACTTACACTGCTAAGCGCCATTGCGGCTCCTGCAATCATGGGATTTAGTAGAAAGCCCGTAAACGGATATAATATACCTGCCGCAATTGGAATGCCGATAATATTGTATATAAATGCCCAGAATAAATTCTGACGAATGGTGGCAACTGTTTGTTTTGAAAGTGCAATTGCTTGCGGAATCTTATTCAAGTCCGATGATATTATTGTCATTTTGGCAACGTCAATAGCAATGTCACTTCCTTTGCCCATTGCAACACTCACATCAGCTTGCGCCAATGCAGTGCTATCGTTTATGCCATCACCTACCATAGCAACGGTTTTTCCATTTGATTGTAGATTTTTAATGAAATCAGCTTTTTGCTGAGGCAGCACTTCGGCTTTAAATTGTGTGATACCTGTTTGTGCAGCAATTGATTTAGCTGTTGCTTCATTATCTCCTGTAAGCATATAAACTTCTATGCCCATCTGGTGAAAATGTTCAATGGCTTCTATAGATGTTTCTTTTATTTTATCTGATATGGCTAATACTGCCAATGCACTGTTTTGATTGGCAAACCATATTACTGTCTTAGAAGCATCACTCCAATATTGTGCTTTCTCCAACAATTGTTCTGAAAGTTCAATGCTGTTTTCGTGCAACAGTTTCTTGTTTCCAATAAAATAAGATTCACCTGCTACAATTGCTTTCGCGCCTTTTCCGGTAATACTTTGAAAATCTGATACGCCAATAGGGTCAAGTTTTTGAAAATAATTAACCACAGCTTCTGCTAAAGGATGCTCTGATTGCTTTTCTATACTGAATAAAATTTGCGCAGTCGAATCATCATTATTAAGCCATGCAGTACCTGTCACTTCAGGTTTACCCTCTGTAATGGTTCCTGTTTTGTCTAGTACAATTGCGTTTATATTTTTTGCCAGCTCCAAGCTCTCCGCATCTTTAATTAGAATTCCATTTTCGGCTCCTTTGCCTACGCCTACCATAATTGCAGTGGGTGTTGCTAAGCCCAGCGCACAAGGGCAGGCAATCACCAACACAGTTACTAAAGCCATTAATCCTTGCGTGAAACCATTTTCACCGCCAAATAGCCACCATGCACCAAAAGAAATTAAAGCAATTATGATAACGACAGGCACAAAAATTCCAGCAATTCTATCTACCAATTTTTGAACCGGAGCTTTGCTGCCTTGTGCATCCTGAACCATGCGGATAATTTGTGCAAGCATCGTTTCGCTGCCTACTTTTAATGTACTAAACTGAAAACTTCCTTTTTGATTGATTGTTCCTGCAAATACTTTTTCACCCTCTTTTTTCATTACAGCAACAGGCTCTCCGCTCAACATGCTTTCATCCACAAAAGAATTGCCACTTGTTACAATACCATCCACCGCTATTTTTTCTCCGGGCTTTACAAGTATGATGTCACCAACACTTACTCTTTCTATCGGCATTTCTATTTCATCACCACTAGTGCGAATTACAGTTACTGTTTTGGGTTGCAAACCAATTAGCTTTTTTATAGCAGTAGAAGTATTGCCTTTAGCTTTTTCTTCTAATAGTTTTCCTAATAAGATGAATGCAATTACAACTGCTGATGCTTCAAAATATACATGCCCGTGCAAACCCCTTTCATGCCAATAATGAGGAAACAAGGTGTTGAATACACTGAACAGATAAGCAACGCCAGTGCTTAATGCAACCAGTGTGTCCATATTAGCAGAGCCATGGGTAGCCTGCTTCCAAGCGTTAATGAAAAAATCTTTGCCAAACCATAGAACTACAGGTGTAGAAAGTATCCACATGATTGCATTGGCATAAGGAATATCCATAAAAAACATGCCAATTATGACTACAGGAGTGGCAAGAATTGAAGCCCAAATTGTTTTCCATTTCAGCTTGTTGAAATTTTTCTCATGCAGTGCTTCAAGTGTTTCTGATTCTTTTTTATTGTCCTCGATCAGCAAGTCGTAACCAATAGATTGAACGGCTTTGCGCAATCCGTCTGGTTGAATAATGTTGGGAAGGTACTCTACCGATACACTTGCCGAAGCATAATTAACAGCCGCATTTACAACCCCACTTTGTGCTTTAATCATGCTCTCTACACTCACTGCACACGAAGCACATGTCATTTGCAATACAGGAAATATTTTCTTGACCGTAGTAACACCATAACCTAAATCGCGAATGGTTTTTACAACTTCGGGCAATGCCGCTGCATTGGTGGATGTTATAACTGCTCTGCGGTTATTCAGCTCTACCTTATGAGAAGTAATTTCTTTTACTTGCTTTAGCCCATTGTCCACAATAAGCGCGCAATGCTCGCTTTCAACTCCTTCGAGCGGAATGTAAATCGGTGTCTTATTTTCTGTTGCCATCACTATGATTTTAATTACAGTGCAAAAATGGTAACATCTGAACGTTAAAGCATTACACTATTTTCTGTAAGAGTTATGTTATTTTCAACTCGTCTAATGGTTTACGTTTTTCAGCACGGATGTCTTTGAAATGACTCGGTGTTAAGCCAGTAACTTTTTTAAACTGTGCGCTTAAATGTGCCACGCTTGAATAATTAAGTTGATACGCTATTTCGCTAAGAGAAAGTTCATCATAAACAAGTAATTCTTTCACCCGTTCAATTTTTTGAGCGATAAAGTATTTCTCTATGGTGCTTCCTTCTACCTCTGTAAACAGTGTGGTAATGTATTTGTACTCGTGATGCAACTCACTGCTCAGATAATCAGAAAGATTAGTCTTGAGTTCGTTGTTGTTTTGATGCACTAATTCAACAATCAATGTTTTAATTTTCTCAATTAATCTACTTTTCTTATCGTCAATAATCGAAAATCCAACTTGTTGCAAAGCCTTATCTAATGTTATTTTTTCTTGGCTTGTTAGTTCCTTTTCTATAGTAACCTCGCCTAAAGAAATATTAGTTGGATTGTATCCGAGTTTTTCCAATTCTGATTTTACTACCATTTTGCAGCGGTTACAGACCATGTTCTTTATATGTAGTATCATCATTATTATCTTTGTTTAAATGCAGGTAACAAAATTGTATTTAAAAAAGTGAATGAAGAAAAAATATAGGTTCGGCAATTTATATCTGCTTTCTCGTTGTCCGCTTCTAACATCATTTCTAATTTGCGTGCACCGTCAGCACAAAAGTTCATTGTTAGCGATTTAGATTGATTTATATTATGTGACATTTAGTAGGTGATAAAATAAAAAGTGCCTGCAAATGCCTCGGCATGTACAAGCACAAATTTATCTCTTGCGAAAAGTAAAAACCACCCTAGTAGCAAGAACATTTGCAATTTATTTATGCTGCAGTGGCAAGCATGGCTTTACATTCTTCAGCACATTTGCGGCAAGCATCTGCACATTCAATACAATGATCCATTTCAGAATGTTTCTCGCATTCCGTAGCACAAGCAATACAAGCATCCTCACATTTTTTACAAAGTGCGTCCAAATTTGTAGCCTCGTTTTCACTTGCTGTTATTAGTTCGTTGCAAGCGTCTTTGCAAGCAATACAAAGTTTTACGGAATTTTCCATTCCCTCTTTTCCTTCGTTTTCTGATGAACATGTTTCGCAAGTGTCAACACATGTTTCACAAGCATCAATACAGTCTTCTATTTTTTTATTTTCCATTGTTTTTAATTTTATTTTGTAACTGAATTGCTACGCTACAAATGTGGAGAGGTGGAACTTTAAAGCATTATATAATTTTACAAATAAGTTACATCATTCATACATTTAGGAAGAAGTTAACTTCTTCCTTGTAGAATTTTTCAGACGCTTTTTTCATTCTCAAAAGCATTAATCCTGATTCTACATTATCGGTTGGCTATAGAATAACAATAAAGACTTTATCAAGGGAACCTCTAAAAACTAGATTAACAGCGACTTGTTCCTCTAAAGCGGAATAGTTACATACTAGAAGCAGGAATTATAGAAGTAATTATATGCAGCTATGAAGACTTTTGAGAAGAGAAACGAATGAATGATGAGCTTAAGTAACAGATAAATATAGAATGTAAAACATGTTTTTATCAAACTTATATTTCCTACTATGTATCTATGTGGTTATTGTATTTTAATGTTTGCGTTTTTAGAGATTCCCTCATTCTGCCCATACAACTTATTATGATTTTTGTTTTATTTTTTACGTCTGCTTCTCAATAAAAAAGCAACAATGAGTATAACAACAAGCGGAATAATCCACATACCCCAACCCACGCCCCAAAAATTATCGTGCATCATTTTATTTATTTTTTGTGATTCAATTAAAAGTCTTCTGGTGCTTTACAAAGGTATTGCAGCACTAAGTTCTGTTATGGTATATCCCGTTTCACTTAATGCATCCTGAAGTGTATCTGCATTAAGCTCCAATAAAGAACCAATTTCCACTTGCTTCTTTGCCAAGTCAACAGTTACAGATTTAACTCCATTAGCAGCCGACAATTTGTTTTTAACTGTTGTTGCGCATCCTCCGCAACTCATACCACTAACATGATATGAATGAGTGATTAATTTATCCATGATTTATAATTAATTTTTTTCTACTAAAGCCATTCCGCATTTTGGACATTTACCAGCCTTGTCGCTCCTTACTAATGAGTGCATCGGACAGGTGTAAACTATTTCCTTAGATGTGCGCTCCGTTTTCATATAATTTTCATCTTTGGTCATACCCATATTGTCCATGTCCTCTATTCCTTTCATAGATTTCATCACATTAGGATGCGATTGCATTGAACTCATCATCATTTTACATTTTGCAGGGTCAGCATCACACATCTCCATTGTTTTGCCCATCATCATTTTACACATAGATAAATCATCTTTGCACATGCTCATCATCTTATCCATGTGCATCGCCTTCATCCCTTCGTCATTCATCATATTGCTCATCATCATTTGTTTGCAACTATCGTTGCTCATCATTTCATGCATTATCTCTGTCATGTAAGGTTGATGGTGAACCATTGTAGCAATAACGTCTTTGCGGTGATTTTCATCTTGCAGATATTGTTTAGCGCTTGGATTTGAATTGCAAGAAGCAAGGAATGTAAATGTTGCTCCAAATAAGAATAGAAGTATAGTTTCCTTTTTCATTTTGTTTCAATTTTCGTGCATCAAAGGTGATCATGTAACAAGAACAAAGCATTACACAACTTTGGAGATAAGTTACATCATTCACACTCTAGAATTAATGAAAAAAGTTGGCAATAAGTTAAACGGGTAAGTTTTGACCTTTGAACTAAGTACTAAAATCTATCTTTCTGCACCTACTTTCCATCCTCTGCGATATGCTTAGGTATTATCACAAAAAAGCTCGTACCCTCCCCTACTAGGCTTTCGAACCAGATGGCGCCACCAATGCCTTCAATTATCTGCATGGCGATGGCAAGCCCCAACCCAGTGCCACTGGATTTTGTAGTGAAGTTAGGAGCAAAAACCTTGATGTAATTTTCTTCTTCAATGCCAACTCCGTTATCGCTTACCTCCACTTTTATCATATCGTGCTCCTCGGTGATATACACTTTGATGTCTGCAATTTTTTCATCGCCCACCGCCTGTATGCCGTTCTTCACAAGATTATTAAACACGCTAAGCATTTGGCTTCTGTCTGCAAACACCTGCGCCTGTATCAGCGATGTTTCAAAACGGATGTTTGCCTCTTGCTCTGTGCTGAATAATTCTGTAATGCCCTGCAACATATTATTCAACTCCACCACCTCATTTTCGCCCTTAGGCATTTTAGCAAAAGATGAAAACGAAGTTGCAATTGCCGTGAGGTTGTCGATTTGCTCAGTAACCGTTTTAGCCACTCGTTCAGCCAACTGATTTACATTCGGGTGATTTTCATTTATCGCCTTTTGCAGATATTGAATACTGAGCTTCATGGGCGTGAGGGGGTTCTTGATTTCGTGGGCAATCTGCTTAGCCATTTCGCGCCATGCAGTTTCGCGCTCAGTGCGCGCCAGTTGTTCGGCACTGTGCTCCAACTCTCGTATCATGCGGTTGTATTGCTTCACCAAAATGCCAATTTCATCGCGGCTATTCCACTCTATTGGCTCATTCTTTTTACCCAAATTAACCATCTGCAACTTATCGGCAATAAACGATAATGGACGGGTAACAGAATTAGAAATAAAGTAGGCAAGCGCGGCTGCACAAAGCAACAAAAACACATACACATTCATCAAGGCAATCAAAAATGCGCCCACCTCATCTTCGATGTTTTGGTTCCGCTCGTAGTATGGAATGCCTACAAAAGCAAGTGTTTTATCGCTAGCGTCTTTAAGCGGAAAGTAAGTAGCGCGATAGGTTAATGCGCCTATGTTTTCGCTTTGCGAAAACTGCGACTCACTACTTTTTGCAAAATGAAAAAATGCAGTGGCATTCATCTTGCGCGACATAATGCCCCTGTCGAAAAGTGGAGCCTGTGAGGTAGCAATCAGGTCTCCTTTCAAATCAAAAAGATTAATGTCAATGGCATTAATTAATGAAAGCTGCCCAAGCTCATTTCCCAATTCATGTAGCAGGGTTTGCGCCTGTTGTTCTTTGCTGTGCATTTTTAAATGCAACTCCAAAGCTGCGATAACTGCATTCTCTTTTGCAGCCAATTTATCAGCATAAAACTGATTGTATTGTTCGCTGAAAAATGAAATAGTAATAATGCCTATCACCACAAACGAAGTGAAAATGATAGCCAACAAAGAATAGTTGATGCGCGTGCGAAACGATGTATAAAAGCCATCAAAAAATTGCTCCTTATAAATAATCCTTTTGCGCAACTTTATGAACAAAAGAAAAATAGATACAAGCAAAAAGAAAAAAGTAAACAAATATGAAAAGGAAGCCACCGGCTCAAAAAAACTTTCCTGCTTTACCGTGATGATTACGCGCTTGTTATTGCTGAGCTCGTGTATGTTGTGTTCCCAACCTAGCACATCAATAAAAACCTCTTTTGCACCATCAAATTTGTAATCGTCATTCCAATAATAATTGTAAGCATACTCTCCCCGCTGCGCCACCAATTTGTTATGGCGGTAAACTGCATAACTAAAGCCTTCCTCGTTTACCCGATTGGCAAGCGAGTTATCGGCAATCAACTCGGCATACAAATTTCCCGAAGCATAAATTCTCGGTTTCATTTCTACAGCTATGCTTCTGCCGCCTGCTTCTATCAAACTAATGTAGGCACTCTGCCCCACAGAATCTTCACAAAGCTTCAACTTGCCCGATGGATTCACTGCCCCTAAAGTTCTTTGTTTCAACGCATCAAACTGCAACAACTCAACCGATGAATCTTTACTACCCACTACAGATACAATCACATCATACTTGTTCAAATACTTGTTGAAATAAAAAGTATTTAGCCGCTCGCGAATCACTTCACTCGATGTCTCCATTGAAATAGAACTATCGCTTTTGATCTCCGCAACGGTATGTTCAAAATTAGTTTCGGTTAAAAAATCGCGTTCTTGTAATAATGTTTGAGCGGCAAGTGTGCGCAAATTGCGCTCGCGCTTTTCGTACAAGTTTTCGATAAGGTAAGTGCCAACCACAGCATAAAGCGCAGTGATAACCACAAGATTTCGGGTGCGTCTTAAAGTGAATTTATCTTCATAAATAGATAATAAAATAAAAAGCCAAGCAGTAGTCCACAACGCTGATGCAATAAGCACTTCCGAATACTCGCCATTTAAAAAAGCTACAGAAAAAAGGATGGTAATGATTAAACAATTCAATAAAAAAGAAACCGTTGAAAGACTAATTCCATAAATCAGTTTTATTACCCTAAAGCTAATCAAGTAGTGCGCTAACACTATTAGCGCAATGCAAAACAGCCCCACAAAACTGTACAGGTCTAAACTCAGCAAATTGAATATTTGTAATGAAACAAGTGAATCAATCACCAATGTTTTTACCACAAAAACAATCAATAAAGATGCAGCATAAACAATGAATAAAAGCAATGATTGATGGGTATGACGCTTCCATTTTGCTTTTGCAATTGGGTAATCAAAGTCTTTAAATTTTGCGGCAAACAACAACCACCAAACAAGCAACAGGCAATACAAAAGCAAATCGCCCAACGACAGAACAAACCACGAAGACGCGCAGTAAACGGGATTGAACAAAGTAGGGCTTACATCCAGCAATAAACTTCTACCAACAATAAATAAAGTAACCAAAGCAATGGAGCTGAATATTAACCCCACAAAGCTCTTGATGAAATCAAACCTTTCGAGCAGCTTTAATGAAATTGTATTGACGTAATATGCAAATACAAAAAAGATGATAAACAACAAGGCTACTAAAATCTCGCTATCATCTTCTTCTGCATTGGTGTTGGCTTCTACTATATAAAATGCAGGAACTTGATTGATTGAAACTTCTGCAAAATTAATCGGAGATGCAGGTGATGATGTTGCAAATTGGTAACGCCTGGGTAGCGATATACCCATATCCAAATCATTGCGTAAAAACTTACCGGGAGAAGCAAAAGTATGTTGCACCAAATCAAGCCCGATGATTGTTTTTGAGCCACCTGCTTGTATTTGATTAAACACTACATACCATCCATTTTGTAGGCGTTGAAGACTGATATTGTCTTTGATTGAAGATGGCTTTGAAAGCATCAAAGATTTGTTATCTGTCCAAAAAACAAGGGAGTCATTTTGGTAGAAAAAGAGGGGCAAGTTTGTCAACTTCAATGCCGCCAAATCTTCTTCGGTAGCAGTGCCTTTAAATATCCTGTCTGTTAATGCTTTGTTATTGCAAGCCTTTTCAAATTCAGTCGCATCAACTGCAATCTTTTGTTCTATTCTTTTGGCAGCAGTGCTTACGCTCATTTGCTCGGGTTGCACAAGCAACAATACAATTGCAAGCAGCAACACAATTACGTGCCAAAATTTACCGATAAGTAATTTGAACTTTTGCAACACCATTACTAGTGCCGAAAAGTAACATTTTTAAAAAAACATCAAGTAATAAATGAAATCAATCATTCACTTTAGTAAAGTAAAGAGAGATTTATTGTAGTTAGATTTTGTTACTACTGTTCTATTCTAAAATCTAAAATCACACTTCTAAAATAGCTCTCTACTTCTTCTTTTTAGCAGTTTGTTGAGTTTGCGCCTGGCGCTGCATATCCTCTAAACGCTTCTGAAATCCAGACTTAGGTTTTGGGTTCTTTTTGTTGTCATCCATTTGCTTACGCAATTTGTCTTCATCAATAAAGAACTTTTGAATCACCCATTGTTGACCCATTCCAATCACGTTTTGCAACAGGTAATAGTAAGTAAGAGCCGCAGGGAAGCTATTGAACAAAAACATCAACATCACCGGCATGATGTAAGGCAGGTATTGCATACCCGGCTGTTGCGCACCCATTTGGTTGGTGTTTTTATTCATCACCGCTTGCGCTACCGAAGTAATAGTCATCAACACCGTAAACAAACTAATGTGGCTTCCAATTAGCGGCAATGCTGTAGAAAAAGTTACAATGGCATCGTAAGTACTTAAATCTGTTGCCCACAAAAACGGTTGCTGACGCAACTCAATAGACGCAGGGAAGAAATAATACATCGCCATCAAAATCGGCATCTGCAATAACAGTGGTAAGCAACCACCAAACGGGCTTACCCCCGCTTTGCTATACAACTTCATTTGCTCCTGCCCTATTTTGGTTTGGTCATCACCATACTTCTCTTTCAGCTCTGCCAACTCTGGCTGCAACAACTTCATTGAAGCAGCACTTTTGTAAGACTTATAAGTAAGCGGATGCAAAAGTATTTTTAAGAAAACGGTCATCAACAAGATGATGATACCATAGTTTAAATGGATAGAATCAAACAAACCAAACACCCATATTATAAAACGAGTGATGTACTTTATCCAAGAAAAGAGAATGAAGTCAGGACCCAACTTTAATATATCCTGAAACTCCTGCCCTATTCCTTTCAAAGTTTGAAAATGGTTTGGACCTGAATAGATTTTAAAAGCGTATTTTATATCGTTGTTTGCACGATAAGGAATGGTGTAGCGCGCACTAAATTTCTTTGTATATCCCAACTCCTCGTTTACATGCGCAGTGCGCAACACACCACTTTTTATCTCTGCCTTTGGGCTGATAATTGTAGTATTGAAAAACTGTTGTTTAAAAGAAATCCATTCTAATGGAGTACTGATGTTTTGCTCTTCGTTGCCATCATCCTTCAAGTGCTCAACATCGCTATCCTTGTAGCGGAAATACATAGCAGAATACCTTCTTTCTGTTGGCAAGTCCTTTTCTAAACTTGGTAGTGTGCTGTTCCAAGTCGCGCTGATGAATGTATTGTTTGGAGCAATGGCATTCTCTAATCCTTTGAGGTGTAGGTTGTAATCTACTTCATAGCTATTTCCAGTAAACGAAAACTTTTGCTCAATAAAACCATCACCAGCTTTAGCAATAAATGAGATGCTTTTCTTTTCATCTCCTTTAATTTTGAAACCTTCAATAGAAGGTACAAAGTATAAATCGGAAGTGTTTACAATATTGTTTTCTCCAGCAATGAATTGGTAAGAGAACTGAGTATTCTTTTCATCAAACAAAATCAGCTTCTTCTTATCCCAAGTTTTGTATTCCTTCAATTCAATGGATTGAATAAAACCTCCCTTAGTATTGAAAGTAACTTTTTGAAAGTCCGTTTCTACAACTACCAACTTCGATTCGCCTTGTGATGATTCGGAGAAAGCTCCAAAAGCAGCAGTGCTTTGTGCAGCAGCTAAAGAATCATTCAACATTTGTGCCTGAGCATTTGTGTCAGAAGATGCAATAAAAGCCTGTTCAGACTTATCAGCACTTTTCAATTCAGGCGATGCTGTTTGAGTGGTTGATTTTCTAGGTTTCTGTGTTTCCTCTTCTGTACGTTTTTTATTAGAATAAAAAATGAAGAAAATAAGTAGCACGCCTATGAGCAGCGAACCTATGAGAGTATTACGATTATCCATGTTGAAGTGAACTGAAGACGAGACAATTACTGATTTATGCTAAAAAGCCGCGCGAAGATAATTTTTTCGCTTACAGGTCAACAGGTTTTATACCGGCTAACAAAATTTGCGCTTACTATTGCAATTAAATAACATTCAAGCCGTCCACAAAAGTAGCGTTATGAATTATAGAAAGGAAGAATACTACAATCAAGAATCATTAGATATAGCCGTAAAAATTTACAGCGATTTACTCACCACCATTGGCGAAGATGTAAACCGGGAAGGATTAGAGAAAACTCCGCTACGTGCGGCAAAGGCAATCCACTATCTTACGCAGGGTTACGGGCAGGATGCGCATAAGATTTTAGGCGATGCGCTTTTCAACGAAGGACACAGCGAAATTGTAATCATTAAGGACATAGAACTTTATTCATTGTGTGAACACCACTTGCTGCCGTTTTATGGCAAGGTTCACATTGGATATATACCAAACGGCAAAATTGCAGGATTGAGCAAGTTTGCACGCGTGGCAGATATTTTTGCTCGCAGATTACAAGTGCAGGAAAGGCTTACTATTCAAATTCGCGATTGTGTGCACGAAGTGCTGCAACCATTGGGTGTAGCCGTGGTGATAGAAGCCAAACACCTTTGCATGATGATGCGCGGTGTGCAAAAGCAAAACTCCGTAACAACTACTTCTGCATTTATAGGCGAGTTTCAAAACCATTCTACACGCAGTGAATTTTTTAGGTTAATTGGTTCTAATTTGAGCTAAGCATGATGTACAATATTATTAAGTCTTTCCTTTTTCAAATGGATGCTGAAAAGGCGCATCATCTTACTATTCAAATTCTAAAAAAGACAGAGCAATTCCCTTTTCTGATTGAACTCCTTTTTGGTAAACCATTGCAACATGCTTCCTTAGAAAGAGAAGTATTTGGTTTAAACTTTCCAAATCCTGTGGGGCTTGCTGCGGGTTTAGATAAAAATGCAGAAGTTGTAGATGCCATGGCAATGCTTGGTTTCGGCTTTGTAGAAATTGGAACCGTAACACCAAAACCACAACCCGGAAACGATAAGCCAAGATTATTTCGCCTGATAAAAGATGAAGCACTAATAAACAGAATGGGCTTCAATAATATTGGTGCAGATTTAGCTGCTGCAAGACTGAACAACCGCAAAAGCGACATTATTGTTGGTGCAAATATTGGTAAGAATAAAGTAACACCCAACGAAGATGCAGTGCTAGATTATGAGTATTGTTTCAAAGCACTTTTTGATTCGGCAGATTATTTTGTAGTGAATGTAAGTTCACCCAACACACCTGGATTGCGCGCATTGCAAGACAGAGAAGCACTCACGAAAATTTTATCTTCTCTTCAACACATCAATCATGGAAAGCCTACTTCCAAACCTATATTATTAAAGATAGCACCTGACCTTACCGAATCGCAATTAGATGAAGTTGCCGAAGTGGTCGCTTCAACCGAAATACAAGGTATAGTTGCTACCAATACTACTATTGCTCGCGAAGGATTGTTAACCGATAAAATTACTGTTGAAAGTATTGGTGCTGGTGGATTAAGTGGTAAGCCACTAACAAACGTTTCTACTAAAGTAATCAGCTACTTAAACGCACAACTTTCATCTCATAATACACAACTTAAAACTATTGCTGTTGGCGGAATAATGAATGCAGAAGATGCCATAGAAAAACTAAACACTGGTTCACCTCTCATTCAACTCTATTCAGGATTTGTTTACAAAGGACCACAACTTATCAAAGACATAAATCGCAAACTCATTTCTAATTAAAAACTTATTGTACAAAAGCTAAGGAGTACTTTGGTATCAACAATTATTTTCGCTTGGACTTCTCACTGTTATTCAAATTATTATTTTCACCCGTTAAATTTTTTTAAACGTAATTATGAACAAACTAATACTCATTGCTGTTGCCGCTACGCTAGCGTTAAGCATTCCTTCTTGCAAAAAGACTGAAGCATACAATCCTCCAACTCCTAAAAACACTGCCGCCACAACTAGTGAGCCAAATGATGCTACTATTTTCTTGAAGGCAGTTCGCTTTTTTACTACTCAAGCAGGTTCTGCGGGTCAATCCAATGAATATAAAATTGGTGATGCTTTTGCTTTTTTTCGTGATACACTTTCTGCAAAACGCAGCGCAGGTATTGTAACCATAAACACATTAGAGCTTACCAACGAAAGCAACAACTACCTTTTTAAAACGATTGACAACCTACCAAACGGAATTTTGTTTGATACGGATAATGCAACTTGGGTTGTAACTGGAGATACAAACACAGGCATTCAGCCTATGACAATTAGCGACAATTCTCCGTTTCCGGCAAAACCTGTTATCACTGAAAAAGAAATCAATACACAGGCGAGTTATTTGTTGGTTGCAAAAGATACCATCATTGCCGACTCAACCATCTTTGTTATCACCGGACCATCAGGAACTTTAAGAAAAGTTCGCGGACCAAATGCACGTTCTGTTGCTTTTACTAAAGCAGAAATGTCATCTTTAGGAACAGGAAGAGCCTTGGGATTGGTACAAATTTCAGCATTCAACTTGGTGTTGGATACCTTGTTGGTTCCAAATACAAAAACATACTATTTGAAACAAACAATTGCTTCAAAATATATTGATTTAGAATAAGCATCAATCAAACTAATACATAAAAAAAGCGGATGAAAACTCATCCGCTTTTTTTATGGCTACACTTGGTCTGACTGGGGTTATGCAATACAATTAACAACAATGGTTCTTGTAAAGCAAACCTACTAACCTGTATTTTTTGTTAATAAATAGCTAAAATCAATTGCTGGAGGCGTTCCACTCCGCAGAATGGCTTCAATCAACTGATTGGAGGCATTCCATTCGGCAGAATAGGCTCGATCAACTGATTGGAGGCATTCTTTTCCTTCGGAATCGTATAAATCAACTGATTAGAGGCATTCCTTTCTAGCAGAACGCCTCCAGTCAACTGATTGGAGGCGTTCCGCACCTACAGAATGGCTTCATTCAAGTGATTGGAGGTGTTCCGCACCTACAGAATGGCTTTATTCAAGTGATTGGAGGTGTTCCGTTCAAAAAGTACTGCTCCAATCAGTTGATTGGAGGTGTTCCGTTGGCACAGAATAGCTTCAATCAAGTAATTTGGAGCGATTTATTCGCAAAACGTTCAATTAATTGAGAGATTGTGGGCTTAGCGTTCAGAAAATAATGACTTTTAAATTTTTTGTTCCATCGTAATAAGCTTTAAACGGAGCAAAGCATTTTACTTTCCAATAATGAAACGAAGTTTATTGCAGCTTCTCAATATCCTTTATCAATTTATTGACAGATTCCTCGTTTGTGCCATCGTAATAGCCTCTGATGTTACCTTGTTTATCTACTAAAATAAAGTTGCCGCTATGCGCAAAGCCTCCTGGACTTTGCGGGTCTTCCTCAGCACTAATCAGATATTTGTCTGCAATAGAATAAAGTTCGTCCTTATCTCCAGTTAAAAAATACCAGCCCCCTTCAATATCCAACTTTTTGGCGTAAGCGTTTAATGCCTCCACGGTATCGCGCTTAGGGTCTATGGTATGAGATAAAATCAGAAAATCTTTTCTGTTGCGATACTTTTCATATACACGCAACATCTGTGATTTCATTCGCGGGCAAATGCTTGGGCAGTTGATAAAGAAAAAGTCAGCAATAAATATTTTACCTGCAATATCTTTTTCGGTAATGGTGTCGCCAAATTGATTTACAAATTTAAAAGTAGGCGCAACGTATATTGCAGTGTCTTCTACAATTTTACCATCCACTACGCGCTTTACCGAAACCAATTTTTTTCCGGTATCGGAACAAGAATAAAAGATTGAAAACAGAATGCCGAAGCAAACAAGGATAGAAATTTTACGGACGCACATAAGCGGCTGCAAAATACTGTTGTTTAATTCGTTCAACAACTTCTATGGTAAGTGGCTTTGGTAAAAACTCTAAAATTTCAGGATATTCTTTTGCACGCTCTTCATCATCTGGATAAATAGATGAACTGAGCAGAAATATTTTAGTCTGTTGTTTCTGCTCCTCTGCAAAATTGCGAAAAGAGTTTAAAAAGTCCCATCCATCAGCACCGGGCAGATTGATGTCTAACAATATTAAATCTGGAAATGGAGAAGTAATCTCTACTGCTTGTTTCAACGCATTTAGTGCGTCATTCACCAAATAAAAAGAATGAACATGTTGATTGATACCAACATCTTCCAAAACTAAGCGGCAAAGAAAATTGTTTGCCTTATCGTCATCTATGATGTAAACCTGCTCCATCATGCTTCATTTTGGGTTAAAGAATTGATTGATAAAAAAACTGTAAACTTTGTGCCTTTGCCGAGTTCGCTTTCTACTTCTGCCCAACCGCCTAAAGTTTCTGCCTGCACTTTTACTAGGTATAAACCTATACCTTTTCCTTCAATTTGCGGATGAAATCTTCTGTACAATCCAAAAAGCTTATCTCGATTCTTGTCTGTATCAATTCCAAGACCATTGTCTTGAACTGAGATCCACGCATAGTTGATGCGTTTTCCTGCTGCCACATTAATTTCCAATGCTCTTTCAGGGCTTCGATACTTTAGCGCATTTGAGATTAAATTGTAGAGTATGCTATGTAAGTAGCTTTTGATGGTAAATATCTCGGGAGCATTTACAAAATCGCTTGTAATCTTAGCAGTTACTTCTTCAATTTGCGGGTGCAATGTTTTGATAACAGTAGAAAAAATATCCTGAATATTTACCGACTCCTTTTCTGCGCCAATGCCTGAACGCAATGTGAGAATGTTGCTAAGGTCTCTGATTACTCCATCAATATCCTCTGCACTTTCCTGCATGTTTTTTACAACCTGTTCGTTGCGCTCGTCTGCTTTGCCAGAGCGATACATTTTGCCTAAACCAACAATATTTGCAACAGGTGCGCGCAAGTTATGAGAGATAATATAACTGAACTGTTGAAGTTCTTTATTCTGCTGCATTAAATCGGAAATCAACTTTCTTCGTTCCGCCTCCTGACGCTTTATTTCTGTGATGTCTTGTGCAGTGCCAATTAGCTTGATGGCTTTACCTGTCTCATCTCTATAGATGTGGGCAGTAGCTTCAATGTATCTAACTTCGTTATCTCTTCTTCTTATACGCGATTGAACAACGTAATGCGAATCGCCACTTTCAATAGCCTTACGCTCAACATCATTCATAAAATCTCTATCGTCCTCATGAATGCGCTCGTTGAAAGCCTCATAGGCTACATCAGGTGTTTTGTCCACATCAAATATTTCAAACATCATATCGCTCCACACTTTGTAGTGGGTTTGAAGATTCCATATCCAACTTCCAAGCTTGCCGATGCGTTGCGCTTCCACAAGTTGTTTTTGATTTTCCTCAAGTTCTGCTGTGCGTTGTGCTACTTTTCGCTCTAATAATTGATTGAGGTAACTTTTCTCCCGTTCAGCCGAAATCTTTTCGGTGATATTTCGGTTCAAACCACGATAGCCGATAACCTTACCTTCATTATCCTTAATTACTCTTCCACGCGATTCTACAATAATTATAGTGCCGTCTTTTCTAAGAATGTGATGGGTAAGCGGAGGATAATCAGTTTGCATTTGTGTGTTGCGTATAACTTCTTTAATTACCAATCGTGATTCATCTTTGGGAATAAATGAAGAAAGATGACTACCTAATACATCGGCAGGTTCATAACCGAGAACTACCTGAACACTTGGGCTAACATAAGTGACAATGCCTTGCTTATCTATTTCAAAAATATAATCTACGGCAAGTTCAGCCATATCGCGAAACCGCTGCTCGCTTTCTTCTAAAGCTATTTGCGCATCTTCTAAATCTGTGATGTCGGTAAAGGCTACAATCACACCAATGATAGTATCATCGTTTTTCTTAAACGGGCGCATTCTTTTCATATAATGCTTGCCCTTTGTGGTGGTTATTTTGCCTCGATAGTCAACATTATTTTCAAATATTTTTTCGGCATAAAAACTCACATCACATTCACTGAAGTAGCCTGAAATTTCACTTATCTTTTTGCCAATATCTTCTTGCTTAATGTCATAAAGTTCTACCATTTCATCAGAGTAGTATTGAACTTCGAGGTTTTTATTTAAAAGCAATGCACAAGCCCCCGAAGTTAGGAGAATGGCATTCAACTCCTCCTTAAGAACACTTAGGTGAAGCCCTGAAAAATCAATATTGTTTTCTTCAAACAGATACATAGCAAAACGGAAAATATTCAAAAACCTTAAAGAGTTAAGGATTATTGAATATGAAATTTAAAACGAAGTATTTTATCAGCCTCTGCCAGCCAATAGATATAAAGCAGCCATCCTTATTGCCACACCATTTTCAACTTGCTGAAGAATGATTGCCTGTCCGCTATCTGCCACATCGCTGCTCAGCTCCACCCCTCTATTGATAGGACCCGGGTGCATGATAGTTATCTTTTTATTTAAAGAATCTAATAGTTCGCGGTTGATGCCGTAGAACAGAGAATACTCGCGCAATGATGGAATGAACTTAATATCCATTCTTTCTAATTGAATGCGCAACACGTTTGCCACATCGCACCATTGCAGTGCTTTCTTTAGGTTCAATTCTGTCTTCACACCTAACTCATCAATGTATTTGGGTAGCAAAGTAGGCGGTCCACAAACCATTACCTCCGCGCCTACTTTCTTTAGCAATTGTATGTTGGAGCCTGCCACGCGCGAGTGCTTTATATCTCCCACAATCAACACCTTCAAACCTTTAAGCGAACCAAACTTTTCTTTCATTGAATAAGCATCCAACAAAGCCTGTGTAGGATGTTCGTTTGTGCCATCGCCTGCGTTAATGATACTTGCAGGAATGTGTTGCGAAAGAAACACGGGCGCACCGCTACTGCTGTGGCGCATCACCACCATATCCACCTTCATGGCAAGAATGTTGCGTACGGTATCTAAAAGTGTTTCGCCTTTTTTTACTGATGAACCAGAAGCTGAGAAATTGATAGTGTCGGCACTTAGGCGTTTTTCGGCAAGCTCAAATGAAATGCGGGTGCGGGTAGAATCTTCAAAAAATAAATTGGCAATGGTGATGTCGCGCAGCGAAGGGACTTTTTTGATTGGGCGTTGCAACACCTCTTTAAACTGAACGGCTGTTTCAAGAATTAATTCAATATCAGACCGCTCTATATATTTTATACCCAATAAATGCTTCTGACTGAGTGCGCTCATTTTTGATTGGATGATTTGATAATTTTAAAATTTAATGATGCATTTGCAGCAGCTTTTTCGCAACACTTATCTCGCAACCCACAACTCATCTTTTGTCTCATATCTTTTGTCTCAAATCTTCTTTACTCAATCCAAACTTTGTCTTCGCCATCTTCTTCTTTCCATTCCACTTTTACTTTTTCTTCGGCAATGGAGTCAATCACTTTACCAATATATGTAGCTTGAATGGGAAGGTCGCGGTGCAGTCTTCTATCTATCAACACTAGTAATTCTACATGAGCCGGTCTGCCAAAATCTAGCATGGCATCCATAGCAGCGCGAATGGTTCTGCCTGTGTACAACACATCATCAATCAAAACCACTTTTTTATTTTCAAGTGAAAAGGTAATGTCGGTTTCGCTAGCCTGCATGGGCTTTCCCTTTTGGCGAAAGTCATCGCGATAGAAAGTGATGTCCAGTTTTCCGTAAGGAATATTCTTTAAACCCGTGATGGCTAGAAGCTCTTTGTAAATGCGCGATGCCAACATAACACCCCGAGGCTGCACACCTACCAAAACCGTGTTGGAGAAATCTCCGTGGTTTTCAATAATTAAATGGCAAAGCCTGTGAATGGTGAGCGAAAAGTGTCGAGATTCAAGAATCAGGCGCGGTTGCATACTTGAAGGGCAAACGTAAACAAATTTTTGGTTTACAGGTTAGGAGAAAATACAAAATAGAAATCAGGAGGCAGAAAGGAGTGTATGTAGGCTAAAAGACTTAGTGAACGATTATAACTGAATTATGCAATTGCAATAGCCACTACTTGTTCCGCCAAAGCGGAATAGAAGAATAGTCTTTTCTTTCATTATCGGCTATGGTATATTGTATTGGATATGGGAGCAAGGAAAAAAGTTGGATGCGCAGCGTTCAGGTGAAGGCGCGCAGGGAAAATTGTTGGATGCGCAG